>JAIVIG010000533.1 GCA_020200675.1 Actinomycetota bacterium | reverse complement strand
GGTTGGGGCAGACCAGAACGTCGTAGAGGTTCGGCTTCATGACGAGCTGCATGCACATGTTGTCGACGATGCGGTCGTCTATCTCCTCGAAGTCGTTCTCGTAGTCCCTGGCGACCTCGAAGAAGACGTCACGGAACAGGCCATCAGTGAACTTCATGATGTTGGCCTTGTGGACGACGGTGATGTGCTTGCGGCCCTGTTCTTTCGACCGCTCGAAGGCCATCCGGCAGATGCGCTCGGTGCCCTCGCGGGTGATGATCTTGATCGACTCCGCCGCGTGCTTGCCGACGGTATGCTCCACGCCGGCGTAGAGATCCTCGGTGTTCTCGCGGTAGATGATGATGTCGATGTTCTCGTAAGGTGTCTCTACCCCGGGCAGGCTCAAAGATGGCCTGATGTTCCCGTAGAGGTCTAGCTCCTTGCGTAGCGCCACGTTCACGGACCTGAACCCCGTCCCGACGGGAGTGGTTAGCGGCCCCTTTAGCGCCACCTTGTTGCGCTGGATAGAGTCGAGCACGGACTCGGGGAGAGGCGTACCTTCCCTGTCCATCACCGTCTCGCCGGCTTCGGCGATCTCCCACTCGATGTCGACGTCGAGCGCGCCTATAACCTCCTTTACGGAGTTTGTGAGATCCGGCCCAATCCCGTCGCCCGGTATGAGAGTAACCGTCTGCGCCACGCGCAAACCCCCTTCGCTGTAGACCGCCGACAGTATAGCGGCCAGGCGCGAGGGCAGCTATTCTCGATTACAGGTCGTACCGGAGGCTCGCCACTACTGCTGGGTGCCGAAGAAGATGGCGGCCCCAATGGCGGCGATGATCAACAGGACGAGCAGGAACACCACCACCGCGGGTATGAGGACCACGATCGCAGCCTTACCCGTACTGGTGCTGTGAACCTCCCTGATCCCCATTATGGCCAGGTAGATACCGTACAGGCTGGCTATCCACCCGATAACGGGTATCCAGCTTACGAGGCTGGTCACGGACGAGTAAGCGCTTACCCTGAACGTGCCCTCATAGCCCGCATTGCGCGAGCCTACGATCAGCATCACGAGCAGGTGCAGTATGCCGGCCCCGATGAACAAACCGAGGGCGGCGAAGATCGGGGCGAGGATTATGGAGACGAGGAAGCCACCGAAGCCTCGAGAGCCAAAAGCAAGGGCGATTATGCCACCAAGAATCGCCGAGACCTCATAACAGATGATCGCGAAGATCAAAGGGTTTACGAAGTCGCCCTCGCGCCTGATGCCGCGGAAAAAGCCGACGGGCGCGGTTACGACGCCCCTAACCGCGTTGATGAAGCTCTGGACGGGATCGCTGTAGTTGAACTCTCCACCGGAAGCACCACCGGATACCCGTGGCGGCCCGCTCGACCCCCCGCTACTTCCAGATCCCGTGTTGAAGTCCACGTGAATCTCCTCCCATCGCACTTCGGATAACTAGTAGAAATGTACACGTTCTCGATAACACGCGCAACCGCGAAAGTAGTGGTTGCGTGTCGTGCCGAGGCGGGGCCGCCGAGGAGCACCCTGGGCGTGCGGTGTGCTGTAGAATGGCTGTGGAGTTGTGCGTCTTTGGGAACGGGGAATATCGGATGTCCTCGACGATAGAGACCCTCGAGCGGGAGCTGGGCGAGGCCCAGGC
>JAIVIG010000327.1 GCA_020200675.1 Actinomycetota bacterium | reverse complement strand
AAGAACTGGCCACTGCAGCGGCGATTAACGTAGGACGGATCGCCAACTGGCTGAACGGCGTTCCTACCACCGCTACTCGACGGTCCCGATTGGCGGCTCTGGCTCCGTCGAGTTGACTGTGGACCTTCAGCGAATAAACCAACAGTATCCCTAAACTTCTGTAAATTGGTGGCCCGCTAGAAAGAAGGGCCATCGTCCTCCAAGATGGTTGGTGTTCGAAGTCAACCGATCGGAGAACGGAGTGACGATGGCCAAGGATCATCCTAGGGTGGACGCGGAGCTGGCGCAAGGGGTCCTGCTGGACGACCCCGGCTTCCTGCGCGAGATCGTCGAGAGGGTGGTGCAGGAATTGTTGGAAGCCGAGATGACCGAGCACGTGGGCGCCGCGCCCTACGAGCGGAACGCCGCGCGCGCCGGACACCGCAACGGCCACAAGCCGAGGACCTTGAGGACCCGCGTGGGCACCCTGAACCTGGCCGTGCCCCAGGACCGCGAAGGCACCTTCTCCACAAGGCTCTTCTCTCGCTACCAGCGCAACGAGAAAGCGCTCTGTTTGGCGCTGATGGAGATGTACGTGGAGGGCGTCTCCACCAGGAAGGTCAAGGAGGTAACCGAAGTTTTGTGCGGCACCTCGTTTTCCAAGAGCCTGGTCTCCTCGCTGGCCGGTAGGCTCGACGCCGAGCTTTCGGCATGGAGGAGCCGGCCGCTTACGGCCGCCGCCTACCCCTACGTGTTCGTGGATGCTCGCTACGAGAAGGCCAGAGTGGACGGGCGGGTGGTGAGCCAGGGCGTGCTCGCCGTCTCGGCGGTTAGGGACGACGGCTTTAGGGAGGTCCTCGCCGTGGAGGTAGCCGACACTGAGAGCGAGGCGACCTACCAGGAGCTGTTTCGCTCCTTGAAGGGGCGAGGGCTCTCCGGCGTCGAGCTTGTGGTCTCCGACGAGCACGGGGGCCTCAAGGCGGCCATCCAGAGGCACTTCCAGGGCGCTCCCCACCAAAGATGCCAGGTCCACTACGCGAGGAACCTCCTGGGCATGGTAGGCCACGCCAAGCGCAAGGAACTCGCGGCGGACCTCAGGGCGATCTTCGCGGTGCCCACCAGGCACGCCTCTTGCCTCGCCTTCCCGGAGAGCCACCGGCGGCGTATCCGGACCACCAACGGCCTGGAGAGGCTCAACCAGGAGATAAAGCGCCGAACGCGGGTGGTGAGGATCTTCCCGAACCCGGAGGCGTGCCTACGGCTGGTGGCGGCTTTGGCCGTCGAGCAGAGCGAGGAGTGGGTTACGGGCAGGCGCTACCTGGACATGGGAGAGCTCGAAGAGCATCGTCGCGTGGAAGAGCGGAAAGCGGAGGGAGTGTTGCTCATGGAGCGGTAGTGCTCATGGAGCGGTAGAGGAGAGAGGAACGAGGCTTGGAGGAAATTACAGAAACTTCGGGACTTGACCAGTGTTAACGACCGGGAGAGTCACTTTGTTGTTACTACCTACAGTAGTGGTAGGATCGATATCGTCAGCGTCAGCATCTTTTATAGTAGCCTTCAGCTGGCCGTCCTGCTTCAGCAGCGCCAGGATCTGGGTTGCTTTGCCGGGGTCGAGAGCGCCGGTGATTGTCTGCGTGTTCGTCTGGTTGTCGCGGAAACCGTTCAATTTGATTCCCGTGTCGACGCCATCCAATCTCAGGGTGAGATCTCCGTGGTCCGGCTCCTGGGGAGAGCCAGGCCCTGTATCCCCATCGAAAATCGTCGCTGTGATAGTGACCTTCTTGAGCGAGCGCATTTTCGACGTTTTCGAGAAGGTGTAAGAGGTGGCGCCGGTTATGTCGGCTCCGTTGGCGTTGACTAGGGTTTGGCCGCTCTGGAGTACCGTCCTTGTCTGTGTGAACGGCTTCGTCTTCTTTTTCTTCGCCTCGGCTTCGCCGGAGAAAGCCGCCATGGAGACGGCCAGGGCAAGGACGAGCGCCAACAACAAAAAGAAGAATGAGCGGCGCGCGGGCTGCCCGGTCGCGCTAGCTCCCGTACCTGCGCGAAGCGCCGGTTCGTGTTTCTTGAACAATTTGGGTTTGCCTCTTTCGGGTTCGTGCTTCCAGGATGTCGCAGCTCCCGGGGTGTCGCTCCCGAGGCTGGCCGGGGGTCGTGCCACCGGGCTTTCTACTCAAAGCTGCTGCTATCGTGTCCCAACTGCACCTTCCTCTTTGTTCCTCGACTACCCTCACAAAACGTCTCCAACCTCCGTAGGGCGCATGGTCTTGTGCCCTAAATCAATGAAACGAGCGCGGTGATGTCAGTATCCTGCCAATCGGTAGTTTCTCGGCTTCGCCGAGCCGTTGCGGAAACTAATTAATCCTCCATTCCTTGCCTTCGTGGCGGGCTTTACACCTTATGCCAAGATCGTATCCGGCGTATGGAGGAGGCGGTATGGGTCAGGTGGCCATTTTCTTATTGGCCAGGTGGCCATGCTTTCGATAGCAAACGGTTTCTTTCGCTTAAGAGCCTACGTTGGGAAAGCAGATTGCCTTCGGTGGCCGTTCTCTAGCTCCTACGATCCCCGGGTCGCTGAAGTCTGAAGATACAAGCGCCGTGCGGATGCAGTGCTCTTTGTCACGATCGTGATGGCGCCCAGCGTCGTAGTCTCGTCGTCCGGGTGAATCCTTGCGGGATGTCTTGCGAAAACCTTGCGGAGCCCGAAAATTCCGGGTATGCTCGTAACATTTACTGCGCAATGACACGGGAAGAAAGCGTACACGGCGAGGGCATTGGAAGAGAGGGAGCAGCAATTACAAGCCGGTGTCCTAGGCGGTGGTGCGTCTCGTAAAGCGGATAGGTTGACCCGGTCCGCGCCGCGAGACGACTACGTCTACCGCCTCTTCTTTGAGGCTAGTGTCGAGGGCGTATTGCTGGCTGCCGAGGAAGGGGAAATCCTCGATGCCAACCCCGAAGCCTGCCACATCTTGCAACGTACGCGGGAAGAAATAACGGAGGCTGGACTGGACGTATTCTTCGACCCCTCCGATCCCCGGTTAGTGACCGCACGGGAGGGGCAACGTAGAACGGGCAAGTTCAAGGGTGAACTCTTTCTCCTGCGCGTAAATGGGTTACCTTTCTCCGCTGAGGTATCGATCGTACGCTATCGAAGTGAGAACGGTAAAGACCTGTCTATTATAGCTTTCCGGGACATCACCGAGCGCGAAGAGGAGTTGAGGAGGAGCGAGGCGCAGTTTCGAGCTATGGTCGAGAACGCGCTAGACTTGATCGCGCTCTGCAATCCGGACAACACCTTCCGCTATGTCAACCCGGCCATAGAGCAGGTGTTGGGTTACCGGCCGGAAGAACTCCTTGGGACCGTGATCTCTGACCTCCTTCACCCGGAGGACCTCGAACGGTATGTAGCCGAGATCAACCAGGAAATTATGAGCGGTTCCGCATCTGTCGTCGGACCTATAGAGATCCGTTGGCGGTGCAAGGACGGCTCCTATCGTTATCTTGAGTCTTACGTAAACAACCTGATCGAGGATCCGGGTATCAGGGCGGTTGTGGGCACCGCCCGGGACATCACCGAGCGTAAGCGGGCCGAGGAGGAGATCTGGCGGCTCAACGAGGCCCTCGAGCGCCGGGTCACCGAGCGCACGGCTCAACTGGAAGCCCTGGTATCCAAGCTGGAGGCCAATGAGCAGATGCTGCGTGAAAGCGAAGAGCGGTTTCGTACTAGGTTCGATCAGGCCGCCGTCGGCATCGCTCACGTGGCGTCCGATGGACGGTGGCTTAGGGTCAACAGAAAGCTCTGCGAGATCGTCGGCTACTCCCCAGAGGAACTGCTCGGATTTACCTTCCAGGGTATCACTCACTCCGATGACCTTGAGAACGACCTCGACCACCTCCGCCGGATGCTGGCCGGTGAGATAGATACCTACTCGATAGAGAAGCGCTACATAAAGAAAGATTATTCCAAAATCTGGGTCAGTTTGAGGGTATCATTGGTGCGCGAGCCCTCGGGAGAACCGAAATATTTTATTTCTGTTGTAGAGGACATCACCCAGCGCAAGCAGAGGGAGATAGCTCTGCGTTCGCTAACGCCTCGGGAGATCGAGGTTCTCAGGTTCCTGGCACAAGGGAGTACGAACAAGAAGATAGCGGTAGAGTTGGGTTTTAATGTGAGCACCGTCAAGAACCACGTTCAGCAGATCATCATCAAGCTTGGGGTCTCGGACCGGACGCAGGCGGCCGTTCGCGCCGTCGAACTCGGTCTCGTCGAGGCCGGGTAGTGGAGAGCTCCACACAATTCGTGTCGAAGTTCTTCTTCAAGATCGGGCGCTGGTGAATGGCAACGGCACCCTGCTCTTAGGTAAGGGTCTTCCTACTCTACGTAAAAGGCACCATGACGTTCTTCTGGTAGGCGGGGCGGGTGGTGAGACGGTCGTGCCAGGCCGCGAGGTTCGGCATCGCGGGGCGTTGAATCTCCATGTTCAGCCAGCGGTAGGCCGTAGACCCGAGAGCGATGTCGCCGATCGTGAGGTCCGCCCCGGCCACGTAGTCCTCGCCTGCCAGGTGAGCATCGAGGATGGCGAGGGCTTCCGCCGTGCTCTCTAACGAAGCCCGGATCTGGTCCGGGTCTCTCTTCTCCGGCGGTGTCCGGACCAGGCCGAGGAAGGCCGCCTTGAAGGCGGGCCAGAGGGTCCCCAGCTGGTAGTCCATCCACTTCTCCGCGAGGGCTCGCGCCGCCGGGTCTTCGGGCCAGAGAGCGCCCGCCCCGTATTTCGCGGCCAGGTAGCGCACGATGGCGTTCGACTCCCATAGGGTAAAACCGTCGTCCCGGAGAGTGGGGATCAAGGCGGTCGGGTTCATCGCGAGGTACTCTGGGTCGCGGGTGCCGCCGAACACGCCCCCGGCGTCCACGCGCTCGTAGGGCAGCTCTAGCTCATCGCAGCACCATAGCACCTTCTGGACGTTGACCGAGTTCTTGCGGCCCCAGATCTTGATCATCCCACTCACCCTTTCCCCACGCGAAACCTTCCGGGTATTCTAAGCTGCCCCGGTCTCCGCCGCGTCTGAGATCCGGTGAATCGGGGCGTATATCGGTTAAGATAGGCTTACTGATGGATCGCCAGACGCCCAGAAAGTTCGCAACCACCCCCGGCACCCGCGATGTCCTGCCGCCGGAGTCGACCCGGCTGCTCGACGTGCAGGCGAAGATCCGGGAACGCTTCAGGATCTTCGGCTACGGGGAGGTCATGACGCCGGCGCTGGAGTACTCGGAGGTAATCGAGGAGCCGAAGCTCAGGGACGTCTCCTTCAAGCTCTTCGACCAGGACAACCAGATGCTGCTCCTGCGCCCGGAGATGACGACGCCCATAGCACGGCTCGTCGCCCAGCGCCTCAGGAACTTCCCACCGCCCCACAAGCTCTCCTACGTCCTGCCGGTCTACCGCCGGGCGAACGTCGGCCGCGGCCAGAGCGCCGAGATCTACCAGGCGGGCGTGGAGGTCGTCGGCTCCCCGAGCCCTCAAGAGGACGCCGCCACGGTCGCCCTGCTCGTGGACGTCCTGAACACCTTGGGCCTCGAGGCGCCGGGTGACTTCGCAGTCGTGCTCGGCCAGACGGCGTTCTACGAAGCCTACCTCCGGCGGACAGCCCCCGAGGCGACCCCGGCCTTCCTCGCCGCGCTCGCCGCCAAGGACCTCGTTCGGGTCGACGCTCTCGCCGCCGATTTGCCGGCCGAGGTCGCCGCCGTCAGAGAAATACCGCGGCTCGTCGGGCCCGCGGCGGATGGCGCCGTGCTGGAGGAGGCGGCGAAGTTCGCCAAGGGCGCTTCGGAGGCCCTGGAGGCGCTCGAGAACCTGCGGGAGATACTGCGCCATTTGGAGGCTTACGGATGCCTCGACGCGGTGATCCTGGACCTCGGCTTGATCGGACGCCACAATTACTATACGGGCGCGGTCTTCGAAGTCTACGCCGCCGGTCTCGGGTTCACCGTCGCGAATGGAGGGCGCTACGACAACCTCCTCAGGCGCTTCGGCCAGGACCTGCCGGCCACCGGCTTCGCCATCTACCTCGAAAGACTCCTCTCCGTGCTACCCGAAGAGGACGATTCCCCGCTCCTCGTGCTCGTCGGTGGCGGCGTCGGAGGCACTAAAGCCGCCGTCGCCCTGCGCGCCTCGGGCGTACCGACGTTGCACCTCCCCGAGGATCTGGAGCCCGCCGCCGCCGCGAAGTACGCCGCTTCGGTAGAGGCCGCCTGGATCTGCTACCCGACGGGTGATAATGGCGCGAAACTCGCCGCCGCGCAGCGGGACGCCCCCTTCGAGGCGGTAAAGATCGAGGACGTAGCAAACAGGGTGCTCGGAGGCATGCCGGAAGGAGCACGCCGGTGAGCCCGCGCAGCGACCTGTTGCGGGTGGCGGTGCCCAAGGGGGCCATCTTCGAGGACGCGTTGCATGCCTTCGCCAGCGCCGGGCTGCCCGTGGACGTCCTGCGGGAGGACGGCCGCAAGCTCTTCTACGAGGCGGAGGGCGCCGAGTTCATCGTCTGCCGGCCATCGGACGTGCCGGTCTACGTCGAGTACGGGGCGGCGGACGTCGGCATCGTCGGTAAGGACGTACTCGAGGAGCAGAAGCCGAACGTCGTAGAGCTGCGGGACCTCGGGACCGGGTGGTGTCGCATGATCCTGGCGGCTCCCGCCGAAAGGGACGCCGAGGTACGGGAAGCCATCGAGCACGCCGAGGTCGTGCATGTGGCGACCAAGTATCCTAGAACGGCGCGACGGTACTTCGAGGGGATCGGCCGCCAGGCGGAGATCATCGAACTGCGTGGCTCCATAGAGCTCGCCCCGCTCGTCGGGCTCGCCGAGTGCATCGTGGACCTGACGGCTACCGGCACCACGCTGCGCGAGAACAACCTGACGGTGCTCGACGAGATCTCCTCCTCCACCGCACGCCTGATCTCCAACCGCGGCGCATACCGCCTGCGCAACCGCGAGGTCTCCGCCCTCCTGGAGGCTATGGCGAAGGACGAGATCCCCCTTGGTTAAGTTCCTTGACGCCCGCGAAGCCGACCCCAGAGAGCTGGTCGCCCAACTCCGGAGGCCGGGCGGCTTCCTCTCCGAGAAGGTCCGCGACGTCGCCCGGAGCATCGTCGCGGACGTCCGGGATAGGGGGGACGAGGCGCTCCTGGAGTACACCGAGCGCTTCGACGGGGTGAGGCTCGAGAAGATTCGGGTTCCTCCCGAAGAGATGGAGAGGGCCAGGACGACACTCTCTCCGGAGGTCGAGGAGAGCTTCGGTGTCGCCGTGGAGAACGTTCGTCTGTTTCACAAGCGGGAGTTGGATCGTCCTTTCGAGACGAGCCGCAACGGGGCGACGACGGGCCAGAGGGTACGGCCTGTAAAGAGGGCCGGCGTCTACGTTCCGGGCGGGCACGGCGCTTACCCGAGCACCCTCGTCATGGCGGCGGTCCCGGCGCAGGTCGCGGGGGTGGCGGAGATCGCCGTCTGCGTCCCGCCCGGTCCCGACGGAAAAGTGAGCTCGCACGTGCTCGCCGTCGCGGGCCTCCTGGGGCTCGAAGAGGTCTACGCCGTCGGGGGCGCACAGGCGGTGGGGGC
>JAIVIG010000058.1 GCA_020200675.1 Actinomycetota bacterium | reverse complement strand
GCCCTGGCCCCCAGATAGCTTGCCCTCCCCCTCCTCGCTGTGAGAGGAACCGTCGACTCGGCACCTTCCTTGGCGGCATCGGCCGCGCTCCTGAACACCCCGGCCACGCTCCCTTCGCCTGCGGCCTCTTTCGCGGCTTCGACGGCAGGCTCGAGGGCGTCGACGATCGTCTTGTCCCCCACCTCAGCCTTGCCGCGCTGCTTTATGCCGCCGAGGGCGGCTTCCAGAGCTTCAGCAGCATCTTCGGCCGAGACCTCCCCTTTGTCCCCGAGCGCCGACGAGGCGCGCAGGAAGGCGGTGCCGTAGAGCGGACCGGCGGCCCCGCCGACCTTGCTGATCAGGGCCATAGACACGGCCTTCAGTACGTCGGCAGGGGTCGAAGGGTCAGCGCCCTCCAGACGTTCGAGCGCGGCCTGGAAGCCCCTGTTCATGTTGTTGCCGTGGTCGCCGTCCCCGATCTCCGAGTCGAGCTTCGTCAGATGCCGCCTGTTTTCCTCCATGGTGGCGGCCATCTCCTTTATTACGTCTTGGGTGGCTTGCGTTGCGTCCAAATCCTACTCCTCCGACTCGCTTAATCCTTCCCTTACCCTGTGCTTGAGTACCTTCCCGAGGGCGTTGCGCGGCAGCTCCTCGACGAACACAACCTCGCGGGGCTTCTTGTAGCCGGCGAGGTCCTCGCGGCAGAAGTCCGTCACCTTCTCGGCGGTGAGTGCCGGATCTTCGCGCACCACGGCAGCGACGACCCGTTCTCCGAACTCGGGATCTGGCAGTCCGACGACGGCAACCTCAGATACCCCGGGGCAACCTTCGATCGCCTCCTCGACCTCGCGGGGATAGACGTTGTAACCGCCACTGATGATCAACTCCTTCGCCCGCCCGCTTATGGTGAAGTAGCCGTCCTCGCCGACGGAGCCGAGATCCCCCGTGGCAAACCAACCCTCTGGGTCGAAGCTCTCCTCGGTCGCGTCAGGCCTGTTCCAGTAGCCGGGGAAGACGTTCGGCCCGCGGACTTCGATCTCCCCGATCTCACCGTCGGCCAAAGGCTCGCGCGTCTCGACGTCGACGACCCGCGCCTCCTGGCCGGGAAAAGGCCGTCCCACGGTACCAGGCTTGCGCTCGCCATCGTAGGGATTGGTGAGGTTCATAACTGTCTCGGTCATACCGTAGCGCTCCAGGATGCGCTCCCCGAAGAGGCGCCCGAAATCCTCGAAGGCCTGAGGACTCAAGGGGGCGCTGCCAGAGACGTAGAGCCGGATCGGAGGCGGGCACTCATCGCGGGCCTCGGCCTCCCGCAGTAGCCGCGTGTACATGGTCGGGACGCCGAAGAACATCGTTACCCTCCCGTCGAGCAAGGCGTCGTAAGCCGTGGCCGCGTCGAACTTCCTGTGCAGCTCGGCGCCTGACCCGGTGAGGAACGTGCCGTGCGCCCCGACCATGAGGCCGTGCGTGTGGAAAAGCGGCAACGCCAGAAGCAACGTATCTTCACTCGTCCAGTGCCAGGCCTCGCACACCGCTTCCGCGTTGGCGACGAGGTTGCGGTGCAGCAGCATCGCCCCCTTGCTGCGCCCTGTCGTCCCCGAGGTGTAGGCGATCACAGCCAGGTCCTCGCCACGCGGCATCTCCTCACTGAGCGGCTCGGCGAGAAAATCTTCGAACCCGGCACCGGCCTCGATCACCGCCTCGAGCTCGGGCAGTTCGCCGCGTGCGCGTTCGAGCTCCGGCTTCCGCTCTTCATCCGTGAGGCACAGACGCACCCCGGCGTCACCGAAGATGTGCACGAGCTCGCCCTTGCGGTACTGGGTGTTCACGGGGACGACGACGCCGCCGGCCAGGTGCGTCCCCACGTAGGCGGCCAGGAGGTCAGGGTCATTACCCATAAAGAGGGCGACCCGCTCGCCGGGTCGCAGTCCCCAGGCGGCGAGGCCGGCCCCGAAGCCCTCAGCCCGCCCGCACAGGCGTTGGTAGGGGATCTCCTCCCCCTCGAAGCGCAGGCAGAGCTTCTCAGGCGCACGCTCCGCGTTGCTGACGAACGCCTCGGCGATCGAAGCCGGGCTGCTCTCACCTGCGTTCATAAGTTCTCCTTCCACAGCCTTCTGGAGAGGCCGGCCCGACCGACTCTCCGCTCGTAGCCCTGCCAGGGTACATCCACAGCCAACGAGGGCGCAATACACAGACGCGTGCCAGGGCCTTTTGCTAGAATACCGAGTAGACAGGGGTGTTGGGCGAACGAGAGAGGCGGGAGTCAGGGAAGATGCGGATTTCGCGTGGATTGAGCCGTCGGGATTTCTTGAAGATGTCGGGAGCCGGGCTAGCCGGGGCCTCTTTACTCGGGCTCGCCGGCTGCGGCGAGGAGTCGAGCCAGGGCTCCTCTTCCGGCGGCATGTGGAAGCAATACAAGGGCATGACGCTCAACTTTATCTCCGAGAACACGGCGCCGACCTCGGCCATCGCCGCCAACCTCAAGCCCTTCAAGGACCTCACGGGGATAGACGTCAAGATCAGCCAGCTCGAGCTCGGTTCGCTCGTGCAGAAGGTCAGCCTGGACGTCTCTTCGGGTGATCCTACGATACACGTTATCTACGCCGACCCCTACCAGGTGATGGCGCCCTTCGCCGCGGCACTAGCCGACCTCAACGACTTCAACGAGGACGACAGCCTGCCCTCCGTGCCGAAGGGCCTCGGGGACTTTATCCCGACGCAGCTCGCGGCGGCCGGGCGCTTCGACGATCCGGACACGCTCTACGCGCTTCCGTACGACGCCCCGACCATGATCTGGATGTACCGCCAGGATCTCTTCGACAAGTACGGCGACCAGATGTCGCAGGACCTCGGCTTCGACCCGACGCCCTCGGAGAAGATCACCTGGGCCCAGTACTACGACATCGCCAAGTGGTTCAACGACAACGCCGACGAGGTGGAGTACGGCACAGGCCAGCAGGCCAAGCAGTACGACTCGCTGATGTGCGACTTCTCCAATGTCCTCTGGGCTTACGGCGGAGACTACTTCGACAACGGCGTCCAGGTCGGCAAGACCGGTACCGACGAACCCGGACCCGCCAAGCTGGACGAGGCGAAGGCGGTCGAGGCGGCCGAGTTCTACAAGAAGCTAAACGAGATCTCGCACCCAGGCAGCACGAGCTGGGACTGGACCGCGCTCGACGAGGCGTTCCGGGCCGGCGAGCTGGCGATGGTGCCCAACTGGCACGAGTTCGCCGCAGGGGTCGAGGACTCCAAGCTCGGGGGCAAGGTCGGCTACGAGCGGCTCCCCACCGGCCCCGCGAGGAGCGCCAGCATGTGGGGCGGCACGGGGCTCGGCATCAACGGCGAGCTCGAGGACGACGAGCAGCGGGCGGCGTGGCTGTTTCTGGTCTGGGCGACCTCGCCCGAGACCCAGCTCTCCGGCCTGAAGAGCAATGTCGGCGGCGGCACCCCCACGCGCCAGTCCGTCTACGAGCTACCAGAGGTGAAGAAGGCCCAGCACAGGCCTTCGGATATGCCGAACATCCTCACCTACCCTGCCGTCTCGAAAGCCTGGGAGCCTGAGAACATCGGCCTGCGGCCCAAGATCGAGGAGTGGAACGAGTGCGACACCGTCATCTTCACCGAGTGCTCGAAGATGCTGGCGGGCGACCAGTCGCCCGAGCAGGCGATGAAGGCCGCGAAGGAAGGATTCGACCAGGCAAACGGGGTGTAGCGCCTTGAGCGCCGCCAACACTCAGGACAAGGGTCCGCCTGTAGACTCCTCGGGAGCGTCCAGGCGGTGGCTGCCCTCGTACGAGGTCAGGATGCTGCTTCCTGCCCTCCTGCCCCTGGCGGCCCTCTCACTGTATCCGTTCTTCTACATCATCTGGATGAGCTTCAATGAGGTCTCTCTGATCGGGGGCATCAACTTCGAGTGGGTGGGGTTGCAGAACTGGACGGACCTCGTCACCGACCCGGACGTGCGCTCCAGCTGGATCGTGAGCGGCATCTACTTCGTAGCCACCGTCGGCCTTGAGATGTTCCTCGGCATCAGCATCGCGTTGCTGCTGCACGAGACGATCTGGGGCAAGAACCTGGCGCTCTCGATCCTGCTCATGCCCATGTTCGTGGCGCCCGTGATCGTGGGCCTCCTCGGCCGCTTCCTCGTCGACTCGACGTACGGCCTCTACGCCTGGTTCCTCGACCGGACAGGACTCATAACGTGGGAGATACTCGGGAGCAAGGGGTCGGCGCTCCTCGCTGTGATACTCATGGACGTCTGGGAGTGGACGCCGCTGATAGTCCTGATCGTGCTCGCCGGCCTCTCCTCGATGCCTCTACCCGTGCTTGAGGCGGCGAAGGTGGACGGGGCCAACTACGTGCAGAGACTCAGGCACATCGTGGCGCCCCTGATCTCAGGGGTCGTGATCGTGGCGCTGCTGGTGCGCTCGATGGACGCCATCCGCTACTACGACATCATCGCCATCACGACCAACGGCGGTCCGGCCGACGCGACGAAGGTCATCCCGATTAGGCTCTACGAGACGGCCTTCCGCTTCCAGGAGCTCGGCTACGCGGCGGCCATCGGCCTTAGCATGCTGGCCTTCTCCATCCTGGTCGCCAACTTGTTCGTGCGGATACTCAAACAGCAGGGGTTGGCGCGATGAAGGGGGCCGGCAAGAAGGTCGCGCTGTACGCACTGCTGGTGCTGGTGCTCCTGTGGACGGTCGTCCCCCTGCTCTGGATGGTGCTCTCGTCCTTCAAGAAGTCCGACGACCTGGTATCCAGGACCCCGAAGCTGTTCTTCGCCCCCACCTTCGACAACTACATCGGCCTCTTCACAGGGGGCAACGCGCTCGGGGGCTACATAACCAACAGCATCCTCGCAGCAGGCATCTCCACGATCATCGCCGTCTCGCTCGGCTGCCTGGCGGGCTACGGGCTCGCCAGGAGTCACTTCCGCGGCAAAGACCACGTCTCGTTCTGGATCATCTCGACGCGCATGGCCCCGATAGCAGCCGTGATCCTGCCGCTCTACGCCGTCTTCCGCACCCTGGATCTGCTCAACACCACCGCGGGCCTGGTCGTCGCCTACCTGACGTTCAACCTGCCGTTCGCGATCTGGATCATGAACGCCTTCTTCGCCGACCTGCCCCCCGCCCTCGAAGAGGCCGCGATGGTGGACGGCGCGACGAGGTTCGGGGCGTTCTGGCGCGTCGCCCTGCCGCTGACCGCCCCGGGCATCCTAACGACGGGCATCCTGTGTCTGGTTTTCTCCTGGAACGACTACGCCTTCGCCCAGAGCTTCTCCGGCCCCGGCAGCCAGACCCTCCCGATAGCGGCCTCGCAGCTCATAACGCAGACGGGCATCAACTGGGGCCAACTCATGGCTATAGGCACCATTGTCGTGCTACCGATGATCGCCGTCGGCCTCGCCGTCAGGCGTTACCTGGTCAAGGGTCTGACCCTCGGCGCGGTCACAGGGGAGTAAGAGAAAGGAACCTCATGCAGAACAGGGCAGCGGTTATGTACGGGACGCACGACGTCAGACTCGAAGACGTGCCAGTTCCTGAACCTGGATCCAGGGAGGTCTTGGTCGAGATCCGGGCCGTCGGCGTCTGCGGCTCCGACGTCCACTACTACGAGCAGGGGCGCATCGGCTCGTTCGTCGTCAGGGAGCCTCTTATCCTCGGCCACGAATCGATGGGGACGGTCGTGGCCATTGGAGAGGACGCGACGAAGCACGAGACCGGAGAGCGCGTCACCCTGGAACCCGGCGTCCCCGACGGGACATGCCGCGAGTGCCGGGCAGGTCGCTACAACCTCTGTCCGAACGTGCGCTTCTTCGCCACACCTCCCATCGACGGCGCCTTCACCAACTACGTCAGCATCCACGAGGACTTCGCCTTCCACCTGCCGGATAGTCTTTCAGACAACGCGGGCGCCTTGATGGAGCCTCTTTCGGTCGGGATCTGGGCCTGCAAGAAAGCAAGGGTGACGGCGGGCGATCACGTCCTCGTTACAGGGGCGGGGCCGATAGGGCTCCTTGCGATGCAGGTCGCCTTCGCCCAGGGCGCGACAGAGGTCACCGTCACCGACGTCGCGGGCGAGCGGCTGGAGATTGCACGCAAGCTCGGCGCGACCCGCGCCTTGAACGTGGCCGAAGTGCCACTGGAAGAGGCCGGGTTGGAGGCCGACGTCCTGATCGAATGCTCGGGCAACGAGCGGGCCCTCGGCGACGGCATTCGCAGCGTCAGGCCCGCCGGCTTCGCAGTGGTGGTAGGGATGGGTCCGAACGAGGAGACGAGCGTGCCGCTCGCGTTCATCCAGACCAGCGAGATCACTCTGACGGGCACGTTCCGGTACGCGAACACCTACCCGACAGCCATAGACCTGGCCGCGACGGGCAAGGTCGATCTGGACGCCATGGTGACCAGCCACTACGACCTCGCCGCAACCGAAGAGGCGCTTCAGGCCAGCGGCAAGGACCCCGCGAACGTCAAGCCCATGGTGATCCCTACGC
>JAIVIG010000532.1 GCA_020200675.1 Actinomycetota bacterium | reverse complement strand
GGAGATTGTTAGCCGGCCGATCCAGAAGGTGGGTCTCTTCTTCGCCACTGGGCTCTCCGGGGCGTTAGTGGGCGGGCTGTTCGGGGTGGCCTACGCGTACTTCGGAGGCCGCCTCGCCTCCGGGAGCGAGTGGATCCGGAGCCTCTCCCTGGCGGGTGCCCTCTTCGTCGGGGCGTTCTTGATTCCGTTCCTCAAGTACCCGGCGAACCCCCCGACCGTCGGCGACCCGGCCACCATCGGGAGTCGCACCGCCGCGTACTTTACGATGGTCGCGCTCTCGCTGCTGGTGGTCCTGGGCGCGTGGTACGCGGCTCGGAGACTCAGGGAGCGAGGAGTAGCAGCCCCGGCCCGCCAGTTGGCGGTGGGGTTGGGAATCGCCGTGGTCGTGGGGGTGCTGTTCCTGGTCCTCCCCGCCGGGCCGGACCCCGGGGAGTTCCCCGCGGGGCTTTTGTGGGATTTCCGGCTCTCGTCTCTGGGTACCCAGCTCGTCTTGTGGGCGGGCATAGGGGTAGTCTTCGGGCTCCTCTGCGAGCGGGCGAGCCGCCGCGAACCTTTAGGGAGCTGAACCGTTATGGTGGGAGCATGCTCATTCCGCTCTTTCTGCGGATGAATGCTCGTAAGGGGCACGCTGCGAGTGGAGCTCTGCTCCCGCTGAATATCTTCACGCAGCCTGAGGCCGAGCCGCGGCGGCGGGATTACGGTTCAGTGGCTGATCTGTCACGGTCTCCCGCCAGGGTTCGCTTGGACGGGGGGTGGGGAAGAGGTCGGTTCGTCGCACGACTCCGGCTCGCCGCGATTTTGGCCGTGATCGCCTTTGGCGCGAGGTTTCACTTTCGATGATACTGGTATACAGATAGGCGTGCCAGGGGAAGCACCGTAGGGGAAAGGAGAACAACAAGGGATAGAAGACGGGGAAAGGTAAGACATGTCGTACGCTCCCATGGTAGGGAGCCATACTTAGGATGAGGAGGAGTAATGCCTGAACCCCTTTTCAAGGTGGAGCTAGGCCAGTCGATGGCGGACCAGGAGGTGCCCGGGCACAATCGCTGGCACCCGGACATTCCGGCAGCGGCGGCCACAGATCCCGGCACCGACTTCCGTATCGAGTGCCTGGACTGGACGAACGGGCAGGTCGGGAACAACGACTCGGCCAACGACGTCCGCGACATGGACCTCGACCAGAACCACGTCTTGAGCGGGCCGATCCAGATAAACGGCGCCGAGCCGGGCGATGTGCTGGTCGTGGACATCCTGAACATGGGGCCGTTCCCCGGTTCGGATACGGAGTGGGGTTACACTGGGATCTTCTCCAGACAGAACGGCGGTGGTTTCCTCACCGACCACTACCCCGACGCGCACAAGGCGATCTGGGACCTACGAGGCGTTCATGCAACCTCCCGCCACATACCGGACGTCAGGTTCGTAGGCATACAGCACCCGGGCCTAATCGGGTGCGCCCCCTCGGCCGAGCTTCTGGCCGAGTGGAATCGCCGGGAGCAGGCTCTTATAGACACCAACCCCGACCGGGTGCCCCCGCTCGCCCTGCCGCCGCTGGCCAACAACGCCATCGTGTACGTAGAGGGAGCGAAGCTCAGCATGGGAGACCTGCACTTCTCGCAGGGTGACGGCGAGATCTCCTTCTGCGGCGCCATCGAGATGGCCGGGTACATAGACCTTGGAGTGGACCTCGTAAAGGGTGGGATGGAGAGGTACGGCATGACTCGCCCCCAGCACATGCCGATGTTCCAGCTGAGCCACATCGAGCCTCGCTACTCCAACTACCTGGTCTTCGAGGGTATCTCCGTGGAGGAGGATGGCGAGCAGCACTACATGAACGCGCACGTCGCCTTCAAGCAAGCCTGCCTGAACGCCATCACCTACCTCAAGGGATGCGGCTACACCGACCAGCAGGCGTACATTCTCCTCAGCGCGGCTCCGATAGAGGGCAGGATCAGCGGCATCGTGGACATCCCGAACGTGTGCTGCTCCCTCTACCTCCCGACGGAGATCTTCGAGCGGCCCATCTTCCCGCAGGACGTCCCCACTCGAACGCCACAGGAGGGTAGTCTGGCTACCGAGAGCTAACGCGAGCTTACCGGGCTTCTCGGAGGACGCCCGAACGAGCAGTGCGCGATGGCCGGCGGTAGGCGAAGACAACGCCTTGTGTGCCCGCCGGGTATCGAGGTTTCGGCGGGGTGGGTTTCTTTAAAGAAAATCCATCCCGCCGCGTATAAAGGAGATAGTGGAACCGCGGGAGGAGTCCCCTCGCGGTCCATAGAAAGGTGGTAGGTCATGTATCTTGGTCTAGGCTTGCTTTACGTAGGAGCGGTTCTTGTCCTGAACGGGATATGGCTCCTAGGCTATATACAAGACAGGGAGATCTGGGTAATAAACCTCTTCAGCGGCGGACTGGTGCTGGCGATAGCCTTTTATTCAGCCGGTACTGCCTCTTCGTCGCCCTAACGGCCGTCCCGATAGCTTTCGCGACCTTGACGGGCGAGGGGCCGCTATGGTTGGGTTTGAACTGGTCGGTCTGGGCAGTCCTATGGTTCGTCTACTGGCTGCTACTCGCTCTGGGAATGACACGGCTTACGCGGTTCAGCGGTGTGCTTACGATCCTGGTAGGTGTCGCTACGGCGTGGATACCCGGCTACCTGCTACTTACCGGCGCTTTGACGCTGTGAAGGACGCGACAGTGGGTCCTTTCTCGTGGCTCCGCGGACGTGCTAAAGTTGGTGTCGAACAACGCTCGCAGCGCGACGTGCGGAGGCACGCGACTGAGCCGTACCCTTTGGTAGGGAGCGATAGATGAACGTCCTGCTCGTTGCTCTGGGTGGAGCGATTGGGTCCGCCGCCCGCTACCTGGCGGGGGCATTCATCGCGAACCGCTTCGGCCCGGACTTCCCCTGGGGTACTTATATCGTCAACGTCTCGGGCTCTTTTCTGATAGGTGTGATCCTCTCGTTCGTCGGGGGTGGTCTCCTCCCCGCCGGGGCTCGGCCCTTCTTGGCAGTCGGTATCATGGGGGGCTACACGACTTTCTCGACCTACACTCACGAGACCCTGCAACTCATCCAGGATGGCGAGTTTGGGGCGGCCACGTTCAACACGCTCGGCCAGGTCGTCGCGGGTCTCATCGGCGTGTACCTGGGCGTGGTCCTCGGCCGGGCTCTCGGAGGGACGTGATGGAACCTATCGGTGCGACGAAGCTGACCATATACATAGGTGACTCCGACAAGCACGGGCGCAAGCCGCTGCACCTGGCGATCGTCGAGCTCTTGCACGAAGAGAGCGTCTCGGGAGCGACGGTGCTGCACGGCATTGAAGGTTACGGATCGCACAAACAGATACACACCGCGAGGATCCTGGATCTCTCGGGAGATTTGCCCGTGGTCGTCGTGGCGGTGGATCGACCGGAGAAGATAGAGGCCGTGCTCCCGAAGCTCGACGAGATAATCGGGGAGGGACTCGTGACGACCGAGGAGGCGCGGGTCGTTATCTCCCGCCCTCCGCTCCAGCCCTGATCGGGGCACCAGGACCGGGTTTGCCCGCTCTCGCGAGGGGTAAGAAACACCGAATGCGCGAGTGACACTGCAGGGGAGGCGAGATGCCGCAGCGGGTAGAATCGAGCGTGGTGGTGGAGGCCCCGGTATCCAGGGTCTACGACTACTGGAAGAACCTGGAGAACCTGCCCAACTTCATGACCAACGTCGAAGACGTGCGAGCCACGGGTCCGGGGATGACGCACTGGAGGATCAAGGGCCCTTTGGGCGTGAAGATGGAGTTCGACGCCCAGACCACCCAGGAGGAGGAGAACCGCGCGCTCGGCTGGAACAGCGTCGACGGCAATGTCGAGACGTCGGGTCAGGTGCGCTTTCAGGAGCTCGGGCCGGAGAGGACCCGCGTCGAGGTGACGATGAACTACGCGGACCCGCCGGGCGGCAGGATCGGCGAGGTGGGTTCCAAGAT
>JAIVIG010000531.1 GCA_020200675.1 Actinomycetota bacterium | reverse complement strand
CCTCGATGACGAGATACTCCCAGCCGCCGCTCCTCGCGCTCTCGGTCGCGACCACGTCGAAGGAGATCTGGCGCACCGGCACCGGCCCGAAGCGGTTCTTGATCCGCGTGTCGTAGAGGATGCTGCTGCGTAGAACCTCCTTCGGAACTACCTCCTCGGTTCCGGCCTCCAGACGCCTCAGGAACTCGTTGATGGCGCGCAGCCGCTGGGTGAGGCCGCGCTCCAGACGCTCCCAATCGTCGGCGGGGACGATCCTGGGCACCCAGTCGGTCGGGTGAGTCTTGTCGCCCTCGACGATGCCGAAGGCGTGCTGCTCCTCGAGCAGGAGCTCGTGCGCCATGCCCAACCTCTCCTCCCAGCGCGCGGGACCGGTGCGCTCCAGCTCGTCCAGGACCACCTCGTAGATGCGTCGCGGCGCGCCGTCGGGCAAGAAGATCTCGTTGGTGGTCGGCAGTGCGCGCTCGAACCTCACAGGATGGAGATTATACTAATACCCTTACGCCGGATGCTGTTTCGCAGCCCGGCAGAAGACACAAGAGGTGCAGCGTGGTGAGCGAGAATGGGGAACCGGTGGGACGCGAGGGCCGGACGAAGTTGCTCGCCGGCCGTATCTCCTGCGCGGTGGGCATGATCTTCGCCGTCGTCGGGGTCGTCGACGCGATCGCGGGCGGTGGCGCGAGCATCTCCGCGGGCGCCCTCGGCGCCGCGCTCGGTATCCTGGGTTACTTCCTGGACGCCAACCGGCTCGGTACCGCGACCGTCGTCCTCTCCATAGCCGCGCTCTTTTTCAGCCTCGCCGCGAGTCAGGGCTACATACCCGGTATCGAGGCCTCCGACCGCGGCCTCCCCGCCGTAGAACCCAGCTCCGGAGACTGACTGCCTCCGGCGGAGGCTCGGGCCGTCGCGGGCATACTCCGCGGCCCTCTTCTGCGGGCCCGGCTCGCTCTCGTCCTCGGAGAACGCGTTTGGACGGTTGGCGCGCCGACGTTGGCGGCCTTCGCCGCGCTCGTTCTGGGGCGGCGGACCCGATTCGGTGTAGAGAGCCCGGGACACTGCCGCTATACTGGCCTACAGGATGCAGAGAGTGAGGCTCACACCCCCGGGGGAGAACAAGGAGCGGGGCGCGAAGGCGCGGCTCTACATCCGCTGGATGCCCCATCTCGGGGCCGAGGCCGTCGCTCTCTACGAGCTGCTCCGCGCCCTCCCCGACGTCGCACCCGCCGGCGGCTCGGCCGAACGACCGCTCGCCCGCGGCGGCCGAAGCTCCCGAGACGGAGACCGGGGGGCCCGCCCGCGACGTAGAGGTGGTGCGGGCCGAGCCGGAAGGGGTCACGCCCGACGACTACTTCCGCTTCATGGGGAGCCTGCCGGCGCCGCACATACTGGAGTTCTTGAACGGGTACTGCGAGCGCGACGGGCTCTCGCCGGACGTGGTTCGGGAGGCGTTGAGGATCGCCAGCGAGCGCGACGCACGGCGCGTAGGCTACGTGCGGAGCATCCTCGAGCGGTGGGTAGAGCGCGGGGTGAAGACGCTCGAGGATGTCGAGCGCTTCGAGAAGGACCGGCGACTCAGGCTCGTCGAGCAGAGCGGAGCCGTCAGGGGCGGGGCGCTAAAGATTCGGGAGGGGGTGAGGGAAGATGGAGAGGATCGACGGTCTGCTGCCCGACGCCGGGAAGGTTATGAGTGGCTCTTCGGCGAGTAGGGAGAGCCGGCAGACGCAGGCGCTGAGGCTCGACGACCGGGTCTGCCCGCACTGCGGCCGGGAACTCGAGGCCGAGTGGGTCGAGTTCCCGCCGGGTCTGCAGAAGAAATACGGCAGGCCCGGGGAGTGGTACTACCGTCCCTGCACCTCCGAGTGCGAGAAAAAGAACGACCAGCGCGAGTGGGAGCTTGCGCGCCGGGACGCCCGCGTGGCCACCTTGCGAGAGCGAAGCGGGCTGTCCAAACGGATGAAGGCTACAATGATCCGGGCCGCAACCTCGACGAGTGGATGGACGCCGTAAAGAACGCCGAGCTCCTCGTGCTCGACGACCTTGGCAGCGAGAACGCGACCGAGTGGGTGCGGGAGCGCATCTTCGTCATCGTCAACCACCGCTACCGGGCGAAGCTGCCGACGGTCTTCACCTCCAACATCGGCCCCAAGGACCTGGCGGCCCAGCTCGGGGGGAGGACGGCGAGCCGCATAATATCCATGTGCGATTGGATCTCCCTCGAAGGGGAGGACTACAGGGAGACGGAGGCCCGCCGCAACGCATGAGAGACGGTGCCGAAGTACGGCTTTGCGCTTGTGGGTGCGGGGAAGCCACTCCTTTGGCTGTGAAGACCAATAGGCGCTACGGACACACAAGAGGCCAGCCCGTGCGATTCGTGCGAGGCCATGGCCGCAGACTCTCGGGTGTTCCTTACCGGGAGCAGGATATGGGCTATAAAACCATGTGTTGGGTTTGGCAACGGGCACGTACCCGCGCCGGGTACGGGCAGGCGTTCGACGGTAGGATGATGCGTCACGCGCATAGGGTCTATTACGAACGCGAATGCGGGGAGGTACCGAAAGGCCTTGTGTTGGATCATCTCTGCCGCGTACGTGCCTGCGTAAATCCCGCTCACCTTGAGCCCGTTACTCATGCGGAGAACGTACGGCGCGGGAAGGTGACCAAAGCAGATATGGATGCTGCAAGAGCGGTACGGGTTAGCGAACGCGTTCCCGACGAACCGACAGTCCGGTTCGAGCTGACCCGTGACCGCACTTCACCAGCGAGAATCAAGAACCCGTGGCGTCCTGAAGATGGATTGTTCTTAGAGCAGCAAGGACACCGGTACCGCCTTCTCGCGGACGACGGCGAAAGCGTACCATACGGCCTTTGCAGGTGCGGTTGCGGGAACAGAACCCCGATAGCGAAGCGTAACGAGTACAGACGGGGCTACGTAAAAGGGGAACCTATGCCTGTGCTCCATGGCCACAACCGGCGGGCCAGACCGCCGCATTTTCGGGTCGTGCGCGCGGACTACGATAGTCCTTGTTACCTGTGGAATCGCGGTAAGACCGGCGCCGGATATGCTCAAATGTCATTCGGACGCTCAACCAAGTTGGTTCATCGTTTGACCTACGAAGCGGCTAACGGGACTGTACCGAAGGGCTTGGAGCTACACCATTTGTGCGAGCACCGGGATTGCATAAGGCCGGACCACATGGTGCCGCTCACTCATGTCGAGCACGCTAGGATCAGTTCGTATGCCAAACTGACGATGCAAGCAGCGCGCGAGATCCGGGTGTCCACCAACACGGTGGCGAACTTGGCTGCGCAACACGGGGTATCATCGGCTGCGATCTGCGAGATCCGCAGTGGACGCAAGTGGAACGAGGCGACAATTTGAGAGAAGAGTTCTTCATCGAGCGGCACGGCAAGCGCTATGTGCTGTTTCAGGGACTCCTCGACGAGGCCCACAACCGGGGACTGCACGGTATAGACACCGAGCTGATCCAGGTCCCCGAGGAGTCGAACGGACAGGTAGCCGTCGTGAAGGCGACGGTCGAGATGGGGGACGGGCGCACTTTCTCCGGCATCGGCGACGCGTCTCCCGAGAACGTCGGCCGCAGCATAGCGCCGCACCTGATCCGGAT
>JAIVIG010000326.1 GCA_020200675.1 Actinomycetota bacterium | reverse complement strand
CTGCGGGGCAAGGCGGAGCGCATCGCGGAGATGGAGCGCGACAGGGACGCCATCCTGGAATCCTACGCGGGCGCGGCGCCGGAGGCCCTGGACTCCCTCACCCCTGAGGAACGCCGCCACGTGTACGGGATGCTCAAAGTGCGAGCGGTCGCAATGCCAGACGGCAGGATTGTGGTGAGCGGGGCATTCGTAGGAGAACCCCTAGGAGAACCCCTAGCCGAGCCCTCGCCGGACCCCGGAGTTTGTCTGTCGGCGGCATCATCATCGCGATGTACCTGCCGATGTTCCAGATCTTCGAGCTGATCGAGTAGCCGGCGAGGGGATCGGAGACTTCCCGGATGACCGTCGCAGGACAGCAGGTGGAGAACGACCAGGTCGTCCGGTTGGTCAAGGCTTACCGGGAGAAGGGTGACCGGCGGGCGGTGGAGCGAATCTTCGCGATGCACGGCAGGATCCTGCACCACATCGTCCGCCGCTACTCGAACTCCTCGGGTGAGCCCTACGAGGACCTCTTACAGGTCGGCTACGTTGGGCTCATAAAAGCCGTCAACGGTTACAAGATGGACTCGAAGGCGAAGTTTAGCTCCTACGCCTACTCGATGATCGACGGCGAGCTCAGGCACCACTTCAGGGACACGGCGATGGTCAAGAAGCCCCGCTGGGCGAGGACCCTCTGCTCCAGGATCTCCGAATCGACCGCGCGCCTGAGCGGCGAGCTCGGCCGCCCGCCGCTGATCGAGGAGATCGCCCGGGACGTGAACGTCACCCCGGAGGGCGTGGTGGAGGTTATGAAGCTCTCTCTGGACACGAACGTCTCGTCGCTCGACGCGCCCGGCCCGGGCTCGGACGGGAACGAGGTGCCGAACCTGGCGGCGATCAAGAGCCTCCAGTACGAGTCGTTCTCCCTGCAGATCGAGGACCGCATCCTGCTCGAGCAGGGCCTGGAATCCTTGAGCGAGCTACAGCAAAGGGTCGTCTACCTGTCTTTCTACAAAGATCTCTCCCAGACCGAGATCGGCGAACGGCTCGGCCTCCCGCATCATTGCCTCGGCCACCAAATCCCTCAAGGAGAAGCTTTCCCAGCTCCGGTAGGTTCTTATTCTGTAGAATAGCGCCTTCGGATCGGGTTCGTATCGCTCCGGCTAGGGAGGTGAGAGGGAACTTTTGGGATTCTTCGAGAGGGTAGGTGACAGGGTGGTGGGCGCGCCCTCGATCCTGGCGGCCGACTTCGCGAACCTGGCTGAGGAGGTACGCCGGGCTCAGGACGGGGGGGCGGAACTCGTCCACTTTGACGTCATGGACAACCACTTCGTCCCGAACCTGACCGTGGGCCCGGTCGTCGCCGTCTCGCTCGTGCGTGCCACGAGCCTGCCCGTCGACGCGCACCTCCAGGTCGAGCGCCCAGGCTCCCTGATACCGGCGTTCGTCGAGGCCGGGGTAACGAGCATCTCCGTGCAGCCGGAGGTCACCGTGCACCTGCACCGGACGCTCAACGCGATCCGGGCCGCGGGCCTGGAGGCCGGCGTGGCCCTGAACCCGACCACGCCCCTGGAATTCCTCGAGTGGGCGCTGCCTTACCTCGACTACGTGAACATCATGAGCGTAAACCCGGGCTTCGGGGGGCAGGAGTTCATCCCACGGATGGCTGAGAAGGTGCGCCGGCTGCGCGAGATGACCGACGTGCCGATCCAGGTGGACGGCGGCATCACCGAAAAAACGGCCCCCCTCATGGTAGAGGCCGGGGCGCGGGTCCTGGTGGCGGGTTCGGCGGTGTACAGGGGCGACCCGGCAACCGAGATGCGCAAGATCATCGAGGCCGGCCGTCGCGCTGCCGAGACGCATAACGGGTAGCATAAAAGCGTCCGATAACGCCTTCACAACCCTAGCGACAAGCGTGTGGTAAGTTATCGTTCGATAACTTTCGGGGGCGGGTGAAATTCCCGCACCGGCGGTGAATCCGCGGGGACCAGCGTCTCCACGGACAGCCCGCGAACCCCTTGGCAAGAGCCGGGGGTTGAGCCGGTGAAGGTTTGCTAAGGCGGACCGTAGTCCGGCGCCGACGGTGAGAGTCCGGATGGGAGAAAGGCAGCTGTGACTCGGGACGCTTTTATGCGGCGCGCCCGCGAGCTAGCGGAGCACGGGCGCTATACCGCGGCACCCAACCCCCTTGTCGGGGCGGTGGTGGTTCGCGACGACGTGGTGGTAGGTGAGGGCTGGCACGCTCGCGCCGGTGGCGACCACGCCGAGGCCGCGGCACTCGAAAGGTCGGGACCGGCCGCGAGAGGCGCCGAACTTTACGTGACGCTCGAACCCTGCAACCATCACGGCAAGACGCCGCCTTGTACGGACGCGATCTTGAGGGCCGGAATAAGGCGCGTCGTGGCGGGACATCTCGACCCCAACCCCAAGATGCGCGGCCGCAGCGTGGAGATCTTGCGCGAGGCGGGCGTCGAGGTCGAGGTCCTCGACGATCCTATCTTCGAGAAGCAGAACGAGCAGTTCTCGCACCTCATGAACACGGGGCGCCCGTTCGTTCACGTCAAGCTCGCCACGACCCTGGACGGCAGGATCGCCGCGGCCGGCGGCGAGAGCAAGTGGGTCACGGGCGAAGCCGCCAGGCGCCGGGCGCACGAACTTCGGGCGGAGGCTGGCGCGGTGCTCGTCGGCGCCGGGACCGCGCGGATAGACGACCCGCTCCTCATACCTCGCGGTCTCCCCGAGGACCCGCCCCCAATTACCCGCGTCGTCCTCGACCCGCAACTCACCCTCCGCGCCGACGGCCAGCTCGCCCGCACGGCCTACGCGGACCCGGTAGTCGTCTTCGCGGCGGAAGACGGCGACGACGACCGCGCCGAGGAGCTGCGCGCTTCGGGCGTCGAGGTCGTGCCGGCGCCGCTCGTGAATGGGGAGCTGGATCTCGTCTTCGTGATCGAGGAGTTGGGCCGACGGAGCATCCGAGGCGTTCTTGTCGAGGGCGGCGGTGAGACGGCCGGCCGGTTCGTGGGGCGGGGGCTCGCCGACAAGCTGACCTTGTTCTACGCCCCGAAACTGCTCGGGGCCGAAGGGGCGCCGCTCATGGGTTCCCTGAAGGTGGCCGGCATGGCAAGGGCGCCGAAGTTTCGTGTCGAGGCCGTCGAGGAGATTGGAGAAGACGTCGCGGTGACGCTGTACCCACTGGAGCCGGAGGAGGAGTTTGTTTACAGGGCTGGTTGAAGGGACGGGACGTGTGATCTCCGTCGAGGAGGGCGGCATGGCGCGACTCGCGATAAACGTCGGACAGCTCGCCGAAGACACGAAGGTCGGCGACTCCGTCTCCGTGAACGGCGTGTGTTTTACTGTTAACGAGGCGGACGCGGAGACGCTCGTCTTCTACGCGATGCCCGAGACCCTGCGACGGACGGCGTTGGGCGGGCTGCGCGAGGGTAGCCACGTCAACCTGGAGCGAGCGATGACGCCGGAGAAGCGGTTCGGCGGGCACATCGTGCAGGGCCACGTCGACGGCGTTGGCGAGGTCGTGAGCGTGACGCCCGAAGGTCGCGAGGGTGGGGCGGAGATCTGGGAGTTCTCGGCGCCCCCGGGTGTTCTCAAGTACGCCGTCGAGAAAGGAAGCGTGTGCGTCGATGGGATCAGCCTCACCTTCGTCGCCGTCGGCGAGTCCTCGTTCACCGTCTCTATACTGCCCCAAACGAGGAGGGTGACGAACCTGCAAAACCTCGCGCCGGGGGACCGGGTAAATCTGGAGGCGGACGTCATAGGCAAGTACGTGGAGCGGCTGTTGGAGCCGTGGCTAAAAGGAAGCTCGCAAACATTCGAGAGGAGAGTGGAAGATGCCGTTTAGTCCCATAGAAGAGGTCATCGAAGATATCAAGAACGGCAAGATGGTCATCGTCTGTGACGACGAGGACCGGGAGAACGAGGGCGACCTGACGATGGCCGCCGAGCTCGTAACGGACGAGGACATAAACTTCATGGCGACCTACGGGCGCGGTCTGATCTGCTTGCCTATGGCGGGTGAGATCGTCGACCGCCTCGAGATACCGGAGATGGTCCAGCACAACCACTCGCGCATGGGTACCGCGTTCACCGCGAGCATAGAGGCCAAGAACGGGATCACGACCGGTATCTCGACCGCGGACCGCGCCCACACCTGCCGAGTCGCGGTGGACGAGGCGACGGGACCGGAAGACCTGGTGATGCCGGGTCACATCTTCCCGCTCCGGGCGCGTTCGGGCGGCGTGCTACAGCGGGCCGGCCAGACGGAGGCGGCGGTTGACCTCGCGCGCATGGCCGGCTTCAAGCCGGCCGGTGTGATCTGCGAGATCATGAACGACGACGGCACGATGGCCCGCGTTCCCGACCTTGAGAGGTTCTCCAAAGAGCACGGCGTCAAGATGGTGACGGTCGCCCAGATCATCGAATACCGCCTGCGCTACGAGCGCCACGTGAAGTTCGCAGTCGAGACCCGCCTGCCGACGAAGTTCGGGGAGTTCAGGCTGAGGGCCTACGAGAACGACGTGGACGACATGACGCACCTGGCGCTCGTGATGGGCGAGCCCGAGGGCAAGGACAACGTCCTCGTGCGCGTCCACTCGGCGTGTCTCACGGGCGATGCCCTGCACTCCCTGCGTTGTGACTGCGGCGGCCAGCTCGAGAAGGCGATGATGCGCATCGCCGAGGAGGGCGAGGGGGTTCTCCTCTACATGCAGCAGGAGGGGCGCGGCATCGGGCTCCTCAACAAGATGAAGGCCTACCACCTCCAGGACGAAGGGCTCGACACCGTCGAGGCGAACCAGAGGCTGGGCTTCGCCCCGGACCTCCGGGACTACGGCATCGGGGCCCTGATCCTCAAAGACCTTGGCCTGTCGAGTATTCGCTTCATGACCAACAACCTAACCAAGGTCGTTGGCCTGCAGGGATTCGGGCTGGAGATCTCCGAGCGGATACCGCTGGAAGTGGAGCCGAACGGCGAGAACAAGCGCTACCTCCAGACGAAGAAAGAGAAGCTCAACCACGTCTTCGAGAAGTTTTAGGGAGGCGGAGCTGTGGAGACGGAGAAGGGGCCGAACTATCTCGAAGGAGACCTCACGGCCGCCGGACGCTCCTTCGGCATCGTGGCCTCGCGCTTCAACGACTTCATCGTGCGCCCGCTCCTCGACGGCGCCCTCGACGCGATAAAGAGACACGGGGGAGATCTCGCGTCCGTGGACGTGGCCTGGGTGCCGGGCTCCTACGAGGTGCCGCTCGCCGCCAAGAGGCTCGCCCTCTCTGGCCGCTACGACGCCGTGGTGTGCCTGGGCGCCGTGATCCGGGGCGCCACGGCCCACTTCGACTACGTGGCGGGCGGGGTCGCCAGCGGCACCTCATCCGTCTCTCTGGAGACGAACCTGCCGGTGATCTTCGGGATCATCACCACCGACACCATCGAACAGGCCATCGAAAGGGCCGGCACCAAGGCGGGCAACAAGGGCTTCGAGGCGGCCGTCGCCGCCATCGAAATGGCCTCCCTCCTGGAGCGGATAGACGAACGCGCCGCCCGCAACAACGTTTCCGAGGACGCGCAAACCGGCGCAGCCGCGAACGCGGCACGCGCCGGGAGCCCCGGCCCGGGGAGGTCCTGAGTTTTACTTAGGCTGGGGTGCCTTCGGTGGTCGCGCGGCGCGTACGGGGCGGGGCCTTCTGGACCTTGAACCCCTTCAGGCAACTGGTACAGACGTAGGCGCGCTTCGTCGAGTCGCCTTCCTGGATCCGGATCTTCTGCAGGTTCGGGTTCCAGCGCCGGCGCGTGGCGCGCAAGGAGTGGCTGCGCGCGTTGCCGAAGCTGGGCTGCTTTCCGCAGGAATAACAAACTTTCGCCACTATAAATCTCCTGTGCTAGGATACCGGCCGATGTGTGGTGGAAGCCCGGAAGCGACGGCCATCTATAAGAGACGCCGTCTCCAGGCTTCGGGCGCAGATTGTACCAGATTCTCGTAAAGTGCAGTTGCAAGCGGAGGCGGTCCCATCAGTCGTGGGGCGGTCTCTACAAGGACTCCAGAGGCGGGTAATGGAAGGGACGGCCGAGAAACGCGAAGGAGCCGCGGCAGGCGCGGATTTGAAGACCGCCGTCGCGTCCGCGCACGCCACCCTCGCGGCCCACGCGTCGAAGATAGACGCCCTCAACGTTTATCCGGTCCCGGACGGCGACACCGGGACGAACATGCTCCTTACGCTCCGGTCGGTACTCGAGAAGGTCTCGGCCACGCCCGGCCTCGAAGGGGAGGAGGCCGCCAGGGTGGTATCACGGGCCGCGCTCATAGGCGCGCGGGGCAACTCCGGGGTGATACTCTCCCAGATCGTGCGCGGCGCCTGCGAGGTTCTGGGCGAGGCCCGCGCTCTGGACGCCGGGGAGATCTCGGCGTCCCTCGCGGGAGCACGGGAGAAGGCATACGCCACCGTGAGCGAGCCTGTAGAGGGCACGATGCTCTCCGTGATAAAGGACGCGGCGGGCGCGGCCCAAACCTGCGTCGAGCGGGGGGAGAAGGATCGTCTGGAGGTGCTGCGGAC
>JAIVIG010000264.1 GCA_020200675.1 Actinomycetota bacterium | reverse complement strand
GCTCCTGCCTCGGCAATAGCGCTCTGATGCGCTCCCACTCGGCGTCGGCCAGAACACCGGCCTCTTTGGCCTCGACGGGTCTCCTCGTCGGTGCGCTAGCTTCGCTGGCCTCGGCCGAGTCTGGGCCACCTCCCTTACTATGGGCATCATGCTCAATGACGACGACGTGATGCTCGGTAGCGTGCTTTGCTCTGTGAGTCGCCTTGTGAAAGCGCTTGGCCACGGCCTGGTGGGCTCGGCGAAAGAGCGACCATCCCAGCCTGAACTCCCTCCGCGCTTCGGGACCTCGCATCGGCTGGATTATTCGTCGCACCTCCGGAACCGTCGGCGGGATCAACTCGGGATGGGGACCCGAGCTGAGATCCCCTTTTTAGCGGCTTGTTCCTCATGCTCTGCAACCGAGCGCACCACCACTAGGTAGGTGTGGGCCAATAAGCAAAGGGTTATGTGCCGCTGCCAGCCGTCCCACTTCCTCACTTCGTACTCGTCCAGGCCGACCTCGCCCTTCGCCGCTTCGAAGCAATCCTCTATGATCCAGCGCCTGCCCGCGATCCGGATCAACTCGTGGACGTTTGTCTGTGCCGGTCCGTAGCACAGATAGTAGGCGATCTCCTCGGGCTGCGCGATGCTCCGACGCATCAGCAACCAGCGTCCCGCTCGAACCCCCTCGCCCTGCGCTTCGGGCTCGGGCAGCGTCACGCAGGCCCAGTCGTAGAGGCGCTCTCCTTTGCTCCCCTTACCGGCCGAGGCCCGGACCCAAGACTCCTCCGGCAGGCTTTGGGCGACCTTCCGTGCCTGCCTTTGGCGACCCTCGTGGTAGATGCCCTTGGAGGATGTGACCGCAAGCACGTAGGAGCGTTCCTTCTTCTCCAGCCACCCGCGCAAGCCGCGCGACATCCCGTAGACCGTGTCGGCGACGATCCACCGCGCGGGAACGTTGGCCTCAAACGCTCTGTGCAGCATCCATTTGGCCAGTTCGCCCTTGGTCGCAAAACCCACTCCCTCGGGGACGCCAGCCTCAGAGAGCCGTTGCGGATCATCCGTCCACTCGCGCGGCAGGTACAGCGCCCGATCTATGAACGCCGCCCCCTTTGCGGAGGCGTAGCAGACGAACACCCCAACCTGGCAGTTCTCCCTCTTGCCAGCGGTCCCCGTGTACTGTCGTGCCACTCCCACCGACTTCTGGCCCTTCTTCAAAAAGCCGGTTTCATCGACGATGAGAACCCCGCTCTTTTCGTCCCCGAGGTGCTCTACGACGTACTCTCTGAGATCGTCACGAACGGCCTCCGGGTCCCAGCGGGCGTCGTTGAGGAGGTGTTGGACCCCTCGCGGCCTCGCCTCGCCGATGGCTTCGGCCATCTGCCAAGAGTTCTTGCGCCCAACATCGCCCAGCAGCCCGGCGAGGTAGCGGTATGCTCTTGTCCTGACCTCGGGCCTTAGGAAACGGTGTGCGATGCGCTCGTGCAGCTCTTTGAGATATGCCGACCACTGCTCGATAGTCTTCGATCTCGCCCGTCCAGTCCCTGTGTATTCCGCGGTCATCTTCCTCCTCTTCCGCTGATGGTCAGAGGGTACCGCAGAATTCACACAAGTGGCACTGTAGGACTAAGCTTGCGTTTTAACCCCGCTAGCAGTAAGAAGTGCGGGAAGCTGTCGGCGGGTGCATGATGGGCGC
>JAIVIG010000325.1:6615-8009 GCA_020200675.1 Actinomycetota bacterium | reverse complement strand
GACCTTGGGGGTCGGTCCGGTCCGGGCGGGCGTGGTGGACGCGCGGCGCGAAGGGGGCGATATCGTCCACGTCCTCGACACCGCCATCCCCGACACGGTCACGGAGCTGAACGGGGAGCTCGACTGGGAGCGGCGCTACGCCCACATGCGCTACCACACCGCCCTACACGCGCTCTCCGGCATCATCTGGAAGGCGTTCGGTGCCAAGGTGACGGGCGGACAGATGCGCCCGGATCGGGCCCGGATGGACTTCTCTTTTCCCGGCGAGTGGACGGCGGAGGTCGTCGGTGAGATAGAGCGCCTGACGAACGAGGCGTTGGAAGAGGAACGTCCGGTCAAGGTCTACGAGCTTCCCCGCGAGGAGGCGCTAAAGAACCCGGACCTCATCCGAACGCAGGTCAACCTGGTCCCAGAGAGGGTGAAAACGGTGCGTATAGTGGAGATAGAGGGCATAGACACTCAGGCCGACGGCGGCACCCACGTTGCCAACACCCGCGAGGTCGGCACGCTCGAGATCACTGGACACAAGAGCAAGGGGCGCCACAACAAACGGGTGGAGTTCGTCTTGCGATGAGAACTCAGGTAATCTCCCTGACGCTGAACGAGAGGATCCGATTCGAAATGAGAGTTCAAGTGGCTTTTCCGGCGCTGGTGTTCGTCTTGCTGCTCCTTATGGGTGGCTGCGGTGGAGGGGAGAGCTCGGCCCCGGAAGAGAAAGAGCCGACGAACTCCACGGCCCCGGCGCAGACCACTGCCGAGGCTACCCAGAACACCACCGTGGCTTCTGCCCCCGACGAATCCACCCCCCTCGCGATAATCAGCACCACTGGGGAAAGAAGCGAGGTAGAGGTGGAGATCGCCGACGACGAGGCCGAGCAGCGGAGGGGCCTCATGGAGAGGACCGAGCTCGGCGAGAACGCCGGCATGCTCTTTGTCTTCGATCGGGACGAGCCGCGCTCGTTCTGGATGAGGAACACCCTTATCCCCCTCTCTATCGCCTACATCGCCTCCGACGGCCGCATCGTCGACATTCAGGATATGCAGCCCCTGGACGAGACCTCCCACCCCTCCGCCGAGCCCGCCCAGTACGCTCTGGAGGTCAACCAGGGCTTCTTCGCGGAGCGGGGGATAGAAGTGGGAAACGAGGTAGAGATCCCCGACCTGCGGGGCAGCAGCGGTTAGCGCTCTAGAGCCCGACCTGACGAAAAACCCGTTTCGAAGATTGGTAGAATGCGTCGTGGAATGAGAACTCAGATAGCCATCCTAACGCTACTGTTCACCTCGTTGCTCTTCGTAGCCGGCTGCGGCGGGGGAGAGGAGGGCGAAGCGCCGTCCGGGACTCCGGAGGAGACCGCACCGCCGAATACTACGGCCCCGGCGGCGGGGCTCGAAAC
>JAIVIG010000325.1:0-6585 GCA_020200675.1 Actinomycetota bacterium | reverse complement strand
CCGGGTTCTATATGGAGAACACCCCGATCCCGCTCTCCATAGCCTTTATGGACTCCGAGGGCCGTATCGTGGATATCCAGGACATGCAGCCCCTGGACGAGACCCTCCACTACCCCGCCGAGCCCGCCCAGTACGCCCTGGAGGTCAACCAGGGTTTCTTCGCGGAGCGCGGCGTGCAGGTGGGGGACACGGTGGAGTTGCCCCAGTCCAGCTTCGCGGAGCCGCCCGGCTCCGCCGAGGTGGTGCAGGCTTTCCGGGACGCGGGGCTCGAGGTCGGGGAGTCCTACCCCGTGGAGCAGGAGCCGGGCTGGGAGGAGAGGCCGGTGCCCAGGACTTACGAGGAGGCGACGCGCTTTCTAATACCCTCTCTGGGCGCGGACGCCGGGGGGAGGGTCTTCGTCTTCGGGTCCGAGGAGGACCTCCGCGCCGTGCGCGGCTTCTACGAGGATCTGGCGTCCTCCGAGCGCCCGTACGTCTACGACGAGGGCCTGGTGCTCGTGCAGATCAGCAACCAGTTGCCGGAGGGCGAGGCGGAGAGATACGGCACGGCGCTGAAGGAGACGGTCTAGCATCGCTCTGCTTCTCTGAGTTTCCCGGCCCGGGTCGTCCGGGGAGAGTGGCATTCACGCCTCGTTGTACGTTCAGGCAACAGGGCATTAGAGTTTTCTCTTCCTCTGTCCGATAACTACTGCGAATCCAAAATGTAGCTCCGCCGTGCGGCGGGGACGCAAGATTTATGGTTCTTACGGAGGTAGCCGGGTTACCGGAGGGAGAAAAATATGCGCCGAGCGTTCGTTTTGTGCGTGATCGGGGTCGTTCAAGTGGGGATATTCGCGGGGCTTGCTTCGGCGGGGGTACTCGACTTTACCGACGGCTTCGACTCGTTCGACGAGAGCCGTTGGACGAAGGGAGATCACAACCTGGGGCGTAGCTACCTCGATCCGAACAACGTCGGCGCGAGCAACGGGAACCTGGAGATAAAGCTTCCCGCCCGCACGTTAGAGGGCGGCGAGATCGTGTCGGACGATCTCTACGGCTACGGTTCCTATGCAGCGCGCATCAAGGTCCCGAACGCCCCGTCCTCGATCACGGGCTTCTTCCTCTACCAGCCCCCGGACCATGCTTCGGAGATAGATATAGAGATCTACAACGATTCCTCGCGCAGGATCATCTTCAGTACCTACGCCGGTGGGCGCCAGACCCATTCGCAGACTATGCTTCTCCCCTTCGACCCCACGGCCGGCTTCCACGAGTACCGCTTCGACTGCGCTCCCGGCTCCGTGAAGTTTTACGCCGACGGACGGCTGATGAAGAAATGGGTGACCGGGCTGCCACGCCACCAGATGAAGCTCTACGTAAATGCCTGGTACCCGGCATGGCTCGCGGGAAAGAGCCAAGATACGGACAGGTTCGTACTCGTGGACCAGATCCGGCACGTGCAATATGAGCAGCGGCGAGGACACCGTCGCTAGTAGCGTCCGGTATTAGATCCGATTGCAGAAAGTACAAGAGCCGAAGGCTGTCGGCCGACAGCCTCTCAGCAGGAAAGCCCTTCGCTCCGCAGCGCCTCGCGTAGCGAGCCAAGGAGGCGTACAAGCTCCCGTCGCTCGTCCTCGGAGAGATCCGCAAACAGCTCCGCCACCGCCTCTCGGTGACCGTTGTAAATGCTGTCGGTCGTCTCGGCACCCTTCGAGGTCAGCTCGATGACGGTCGCGCGCCGGTCGCTCGGGTGGGGCATACGCCTGACGAGCCCTTCTTCTTCGAGGGCGTCCACTAGCGCTGTGACGTTGCGCCTGGTGACCCCGAGCTCATCGCTTATGTCGCTCATGATCTGGGGCCCGTTGCAATGTAGCGTGCCCAGTAAACGCATTCGCGCGTAAGTTACGCCGCAGTCTCCCAACCGCGACCTTACCCACTTCATATAACAAGGCCCGAAAGCGGCAAACTCATCCACCAGACGCAGGGTGCTCCCCTGAGCCACCGGCTCCGAGTTCACCGTGTCCATAATGCCCTCCCCATATCCATCATCTTACCAATATCCTTTCTCCTATTTTATCGTTGACATACACTATAGTCAATGTTATTGTGCAATAGTACACGATATACGGGTACCTCCGGTATCCGGTTGGAAGGACGGTGATTCAGAAGAGCGAACGGGCAGAGGTGGAACAGATACTACTTGGGACTAAGATTTTCGAACGAGAAGGAGACGAAGAACGATGAGAAAGCTCATGGCTGTGGCGGCGATGTTGGCGATGATGTTGGTGGCGGCTTCGCCGGCGATGGCCGACGAGATCGAGATAGAGAGTGACGACGGCGTCTTCTTTACCTCTAACGTAGAAGACTTCGATGGGGACGATTTCGAGGACTTCTTCGACGAGGTCGAGGACGAGGGGATATTCTTCATCTCCTTCGACTTCGATGAGGACGACTTCGAGGACTTCGACGAGGACGACTTCGACGAGGTTGACTTCTTCAGCTTCGATTCCGTGGACAGCGACTTCGACGAGGTCGAGTTCGAGTTCTAAGAAAAACTCTTCGTCGTAAGGGCGGAGCTCGACAAACGATACGAACGGGCCGGGGCGTCAAGTCCCGGCCCGTTTGTTCTTCGAAGCTATTGAAGGAGGAGCTTGTAGAAGAGAGCGAGTCGGTGGAGGGGCGAGCGGGTCGGAGACTGGGACGTTTAGCCGGCAAGGAGGCGAAAGAGATGAGGAAGATGACGATGCTGGGCGGCCCGTAAGGAACTTCCGCGTCCTCGCGGCCATCGTGCTCGTGCTCTCATTCGCGACGCCGTTCACGATTCCCGGTGTGCCCCTGGCGATGGTTGCGACGCTGCTCTTGATGCACGTCGTCGCGGCGGTGGTTGTCGTGAGTATCCTCACCACGCTGGCCCGCGCGAGGTAGGATCGGACGGGGCGTTTCGTGGACCCGGTTACGGGACGCGGGCGTCCCGGGGGCGATACTCGGTTTTTGTCGGTTACGGTATAGACTCGGGGACAGGTCCGGACGGCACGGATTTGGAAACCAGCAGACTAAAGGAGAGCTTTGGAGAACACGAGAGGTGGCATGGACGGTAAGGTTGTCTTGATCACGGGGGGAACCTCCGGCATCGGTAAGGCCACGGCGACGGCGCTCGCCGCGATGGGGGCGAGGGTCGTCGTGACCGGGCGCAACGAGGAGAGAGGCGAGAGGGCGGTCGAAGAGATACAGCGTGATACCGGCGGCGAGGTCTCCCTAATGCTCGCGGACCTCGCGGTGCAGGCCGATGTCCGGCGGCTGGCGGAGGAGTTTCAGGAGCGATACGACAGGCTCGACGTGCTCGTCAACAACGCCGGACTGGTGCAGAGCGAGCGTACCGAGACGCCGGATGGCATCGAGACGCAGCTGGCCGTCAACCACCTCGCCCCGTTCCTGCTGACGAACCTACTCTTGGATCTGCTCAAGAAGAGCGCGCCGAGCCGCATCATCACCGTCTCCTCCGATGGGCACCGTTGGGGCAAGATAGACTTCGACGATCTACAATCGAAGCGTCGCTACCGGGCTTTCCCGGTCTACGGCATGACCAAGCTCGCCAACATCATGTTCACCCACGAGCTGGCCGAGCGCCTCGAAGGGACAGGCGTTACCGCCAACAGCCTGCATCCCGGCGGGGTCAACACCAACTTCGGCAACAACAACAGCGGCATCATGGCCGTCCTCTTCCGGGCCTTCAAGCCGTTCATGCGGACGCCGGAGCAGGGGGCGGATACCCTGATCTACCTGGCTTCATCGCCCGAGGTCGAGGGGATGACCGGCAAGTACCTCGCCGACCGCAAGGTGAAGTCCCCCTCCGATGCAGCCTACGACGAGACCACGCGGAAGAGGCTGTGGGAGGCCAGCGAGGAGTTGACCGGCCTGAAGGTGCCGGCGTAGTGGCGGAACACCGTCGCGCCGGCATAGAGGTCGAGGACCTCGTCCGGGAGTTCAAGAAAGGACCGAGGGCGGTGGACGGCATAAACCTGAGGGTGGAGCCGGGCGAGATCTACGGCTTCCTCGGTCCGAACGGTGCCGGCAAGTCCACCATGGTCCTGGTGCTCACCACGCTCCTGCCCCCGACGAGCGGCACGGCGCTGGTCGCCGGCTTCGATGTCGTCAAGGAAGGACCGAAGGTGCGTGCCGCTATCGGGGCGGCGCTCCAGGAGGCGGCCCTCGACCCGTTCCTCACCGGCCGCGAGCACCTGAGCCTCCAGGCCGCCCTGCACGGCCTGTCGCGCAAGGAGCGCAAAAAGCGCGGCAACGAGCTCCTGGAACGAGTCGGTCTCACCGAGGCCGCCGACCGGAGGGTGCGAGGCTACTCCGGCGGGATGAAGCGCAGGCTGGACCTCGCGCTCGCGCTCGTACACCGACCGCGGATACTATTCCTCGACGAGCCGACCACCGGCCTCGACCCCCAGAGCCGCTCGGCGCTGTGGGAAGAGGTGAGCAGGCTCGCCCGCGACGAGGGCGTCACCGTCTTTCTCACGACGCAGTACCTCGAGGAGGCCGACGTGCTCGCCGACCGGGTCGGGATCATCGACCGGGGAAAGATAGTCGCCGAGGGCACACCGGAGGAGTTGAAGGCCGAGATCGGACGCCCCAGCGTCGAGGCGACCCCTGCGGAGGGCTCCGAACGCGACGCGGTGGCCCGCGTACTATCGCGCTTCGGCGACGAGATAGCGGCCCAGCCGGGCGCCGTCGCCGTCAGGCTGGACCACGGCGCGGGGGACCTCGCCGACGTGGTGCGGGCGCTCGACTCGGAGGGCGTGCGCGTGACCAACCTCCGCCTCGACGAGCCCAGCCTCGATGACGTCTTTTTGGAGAAGACGGGACGCTCGCTGGAGGGCGACGCGGAGAACGAGAGAGAACCGGACGGTTCCCCGGAGGAGGCACGGGCATGAGAGGTTCGTCGCTCCTCGTGCAGGTCGCGAGCCTGGCGCGCCGTTCGACGCTGCGGACTCTAAGGCAGCCGGCGGTCGTCGTATCGGCGATCCTGTTCCCGATGATGTTCTTCGCCATCAATGCCTACGGCCTCGACGCTGCCACGAACATCCCCGGCTTCCCCGCCGATTCGTATCTCGACTTCGCGTTCGCCTTCCCGCTCGTACAGGCGGCGCTCTTCGGCGCGATCACCGCTGGCGCCGACCTCGCCCGCGACATCGAGAGCGGCTTCTTCGACAGGCTCTCCCTGACCCCCATGCGCCCGGCGGCACTCCTGCTAGGTATGCTAGCGGGCGTCGTGGCCCTGGGGCTTATACAGGGTGTGATCTTTTTGATCGTCGGGGTCCTCTTCGGGGTGGACGTGAAGTCGGGCTTCCCGGGTATGGTCGTGCTCGTGCTGCTCACGGTGCTCGTGGCCCTGGGGTTCGGGGGGATAGGGGCGATGCTGGCCTTGAGGACCGGATCGGTCGAGGCGGTCGAGAGCGCCTTCCCGCTCTTCTTCGTCTCCATCTTCATGTCGAGCATCAACCTGCCGCGCGACTTGATCGAGCAGGATTGGTTCCGCTACATCGCGACGGCCAACCCGATCTCCTACCTCGTCGAGGGCCTCCGGAGCCTCGTAATAACCGGCTGGGACGCGCAGGCTCTGCTCCTGGGATTTGGCTGCGCCTTCGCGATCATCGCGCTCTCCGTAACCGGGGCCTCAGCCATCTTGCGCACGAGGGTGGCGCGCTGATGGGGGGCGGAGGGTTCTTTTCGGTGGCTTTTGCGGTGGCGGGGCGCCAGGTCTACAAGTACTTCGCCAACCCGGCGTTCTTAGCGCCGGCGTTATTCCCCTTGTTCTTCTTCGTCGCGTTCGCGGGGGGACTCACGCGGGTAGGAGACGTGCCCGGCTTCGACTACGAGGCGGGCTACGTCGCCTTCCAGTACGTTTGGGCGCTGCTGCAGGCGGTCGCGATGGGCGGGGCGTTCACCGGGTTCTCCATCGCCGGGGACTTCGAGAACGGCTTCGCCCGTAGGCTCATGGTCGCGGCCTCGAACCGGCAGGGGATCATTCTCGGCTACACTATAGCGTCGCTCGTCCGCGGAGCCTTGACCGGGATACTCGTCACGTTCCTCGCGCTCCTCACGGGGATGCCCATGAGCGGCGGGTTCGACCTGTTCGGCCTGATCGGGCTGGCCGTACTCGTGAACGTCGCCGCGACCCTTTTCGGGGCGGGGGTGGCGATGTTGCTGCGCACCCAGCAGGCGGGGCCGGTCATACGAACCCCCATCTTCCTGGTACTCTTCCTGGCCCCGGTCTTCGTACCGCTGAACCTCCTGAGCGGTTGGCTCGAGACGATAGCCCGCCTGAACCCCTTCACCACCATCCTCGACGCCGCTCACGGCTTCCTCGCGGGCACGCCTACCAACGTCCTACCCGCCTACGCCATCGGGGTCGCCCTCGTCGCCATCTTCGCCCTCTGGGCTGTCTACGCTCTGCGACGCGCCGAGAAGGCAGGAGCCTAGCCCGGATTATTCACGGAGGCAGTTGAAAAGAGGGAGCCTACTCCTGTATACGGTCTAGTTGACCAAGACTGACCAAAGGAGAAGACTCCCGTGGACGATTCTGCCACAACCTGCGTGCGC
>JAIVIG010000263.1 GCA_020200675.1 Actinomycetota bacterium | reverse complement strand
CTAACGGTAGTTTGTTGTTAGTGGACATAGAGGTAGAGCCCTCTGCCCGAAAACACCCTCTCAAGCAGCGCTTTTAGCTGCGGTGGTGGGGGCATCCCTGAGAACGCCCTCCAGTATCTGCTGAGCATGATCCACGGCTCCAGCCACCCCCTTACCGCCCTCAATGCCTCCGGCCAGGACACCGGGGGTCTTTTCCTTTTTTCCCCCTTCCGCCGACTCGAGGCTAGGATCGTTCTCCGGTTCGGTCTGCTCGTCGGTGGGCAAGCGCCCATATGCCCACCAGCAGAATGAGAATGCGCACATAACCAGCTCCCAGTGACGGCGGATGGCTGTGTCGCTCCTGACCTGGTAGTCGCTCCAGCCAAGGACGTGCTTGACCTGCTTGTAGCTCTGCTCGACCCACATCCTAAGCCCATACAAACGCACGATCTCCGAAAGGTCGGCCACCGCCAGTTCGCTATCCTTGGCTCGCTCGGAGCCAGGATGAGGCAGGTTGCTCACCAGGTACCACGTGGCTTTGTCGGGCAACTGTTGGGGATCGGCGGTGGCCACCACTGCCCGCCTTGCTCTGTCGGGACCGTATGGTCCTACGTCCACCTCCAGCGCCCACCACATTTCCTCATGTCCATCCCTGAAGCAACGCACAACCTTCACCCAATCTCCGGGATGTCGGGGACCTTCCCAGGCTTCGCTAGCGGCCACCGCCGCTTCCCACGGCGAGCCTATCTCCCCTATCTTGTGCCACCAGGCATGCGAGGGCTTCAAGGCCAGCACGTAGCCTACGTCGAGTTCGCTCAGTCTCTGTTTGAAACCTTCATCCTCGCCATAGAACGAATCTGCCACCACCGCCCTGAAAGGGCTGCTCCTCTGCACAGCCAGCTCCACCAACTCTGAGGCTATCTTCAGCTTGGTGCGGAACTGCGGATCGTTCTTGCCGCCCTCGAAGTGCTGAGAGGGGGTGTAAGGCTCGAAGTCCATGGGCCAATACACTCCCTCATCCGCCCACAGACTCGTAACGCTCACCACCCCGCTGTCGGTCTTGCCGATGTTGGCCAGCCATTGCCTGCCGAGATGGGCGGTGTGCTTGCCCCATTTACGATCTCCGTGCTCGTCTATTACCAGAACACCCCTCTCGTTGGCAGAGCTCGCGGGCTCTTCGAGCAAGAGCTCCAGCCGGCGCTCGTTGATCTCCTCCGAGTTCCACCCGGACTCCGAGAGAAACCATTGCAGGCTCTGCGCTTCCCTCCGCTGCGCCCCGGCCACCGGCTCGGTGTTGGCCAGGGCAGTAAGCGTCTTGTTGCGTTCGGTGGGAAGCAAAAGCCCCTCCAGGTAGCGCCGGAAACCTTCGCGCTGGGCGCGAGCACGAAAGAGATCGTCGAATCGTGATGCGTACTCTTCCAAAGGGCCGGGAGCCGGGGAGACGGGGAGTCGTTTGGTCATGACAGCACCTCCTTGCCGCCATTGAAGCACAACGCTCGTCCTACTTCAACAAACTACCGCTAAGACGTTTGCTGTGCAATTGCTCGATGGAGCAGGCGCTAATGGAGCGTTGCGTACAAGTGCTCGATCAAGCCGAGACCATAAAGGATCTGACCAACGACCACTGGTGGCCCCGGGCAGAAGGATGTCCAGGAACTATTTTAGCCGGACTCCTTATTACGCCGCTCCTCCTGCTGCTTACGC
>JAIVIG010000530.1 GCA_020200675.1 Actinomycetota bacterium | reverse complement strand
TTATGCACCACCACAATATGTAGTCCCCTCCCACACGGCGGGAGTGGCCTCAGAAGGTCTTCTCGGGACCCTCGGAGGACGTTCTATGCAAGATCCTGCAAGTGAACTTCCGAGAATTCCCCTTCCACGCACTCGGGTGAATAGGGGCAAGAAGCCAAGAGGCCGAGACCCCGTAGAGCCCCGGCCCTATTGCTGCCGTTTGGGATGTAAGGGGAATGCGGATGGACTGCGGCATCTTCGGACCCACAGGCGCCGGCGTTTGGTTCAGGCTTCCTCGTAGGCGTACTTGTAGCTGAGGCTCATGATCTCTCCGCCCTCGACTATGATGCGGTCCCGATCTATCGGCTCCCCGTTGAAGTAGGCTTGGAGGCAGCGGCGGACGCCTTCGGCGTACCTCGCCTGCGCTTCCAGCGACGTACCGGACACGTGCGGTGTCATCGCGTGGTTTGGCATCGTCCGCCACGGGTGGTCGGAGGGTGCGGGCTGAGAGTCCCACACGTCGCCGGCGTACCCGCCCAGGTGGCCCTCTTCAAGCGCCTCGACGAGGGCATCCCTGTCGACGATTGCCCCGCGCGCCGTGTTGACTATGTGCGCGCCCCTCTTCATGTCAAAGAGCCGCTCGCGGTTGAACAGGCTCCTCGTCACAGGCGTGAGGGGGGCGTGGATGGAGATGACGTCGCAGAGCGGGATCATGTCGTCGATGTCCGCGTAGCGCAGGCCCAAGGTGTACTCGTCGATGGTGTTGAGCTTGGTAACGTCGTAGTAGAGCATCCTGACGTCGAAGGGCCTTAGCCGCATGGCCGTCTTTTGACCGATCCGGCCCATACCGACGAGCCCGACGGTTTTGTCTTCGAGGTCGTGGGACCTCCTGGCGATCTCGCCGATGTTCCAGCCGCCGTTAACCACGTCTTTGTAGGCCGGCATGTAGTTGCGCACCAGAGTCAGTATCTGCATGACGGAGTGCTCGGCGACGCTGGTGATGTTGGAGCCGGTCTGCTCAGCGATGGTTATGTTCTTGTCGGCCGCCGCCGCCAGGTCCATGTTGTCCGAGCCCACGCCGGCCAGGAGCATGAGCTTGAGGTTGGGCGCCCGGTCCATCATCTCTCTCGTGACATAAACGGGCCAGAAGGGGGTAGTGATCAAGACCTCCGCGTCCCCGAGGTTCTCCTCGAGTTCGCCGCCCTCCCTGTCCGTGGTCACCACCAACTCGTGCCCTTGACCCTCGACGAAGTCTTGCAAGCCCAGCGCGTTGTCCGCGCACCCGAGCAGTTGCTGTGGCGCACCGTCTCGGGAATCCACCGTCGTTGGATCTTCGGGGCAGGGGTAAAGTACCGCGACAATCTTCACGTGCTCCTCCTGTTCTCCGTTTCTCCCGCCCATGATACCGACAAATGCGGTAGAGCAGGCGAGGGTAGTTGGCATGGCCGTGCGCGCGCTACACAGACGTGATTTTCCAGAGAGGGCCGAAGGTACATCCCCGAGGTTGGACGGTGCAACGCGCAGGGACGGGGCTTAGGGTAGCTTCGCTGGGACGGGGGTGCGCGCCGTCCCTTTCGCCCGGCCTCGAAGTCCCCGATCGGGGCGGGCCGATGCGCTATTCACCGAAGTGCGTGGTTTAGGTATTCTGCGAACTTCGCCATAACGGCGTTCTACGAAGTTCGCGCAGGTACTCTCGGGTGATCCGAGCC
>JAIVIG010000324.1 GCA_020200675.1 Actinomycetota bacterium | reverse complement strand
GTCGATAGGCCTCCTCCGAAAGGCGTGGAAGACGATTACGGCGAGCCGGAACGCTGAACGTGGATTAACACGCTAAAATCATGCGTATGTGGCGAGAGAACGTGACCAAGGTGGACAGGCGGGTCGTGATCGTGCGGGTCATGGCCCTCGTGCTCGTGATGCTTGTGCTCATGCTCGCCGCGTATCTGTACGGGCTCTCCCGGAGTCCGGCGGGCATCTCCGAGGAGGACAGGGAGAGCGTGGCCCTCTTCGTGGAGGCGCTGAGGGCGGTTCAGGGGGACTACGTCGACCAGGAGGCGGTCGACCCCGAGGAGCAGACTTATGGCGCCATAAAAGGGATGATCGACTCTTTGGGCGACGAGGGGCACACGCGATTTCTGAGTCCCGAGGAGGTCGAGAAGAGCCGCGAGGCGGTCTCCAGCACGTACGTCGGCATCGGGGTTCGGCTGGAAGAGAAGGACGACGAGATCGTCGTCAAAGCCTCCATGGACGGCTCGCCCGCCGAGGAAACGGGGATCCAGTCGGGGGACGTCCTGGTCGCGGTGGACGGCGAGAGCGTCACGGGGGAGGAGTTCGAAGAGATCGGCCAGAGGATCAGGGGCCCCGAGGAGACCTATGTGGACCTGACGGTGCTCCGGGACGAGGAGGAGCGCGAGTTCATCGTCGAGCGCGCCGAGCTCGAGGTGCCGGTCTCTTCCTGGCGCCTGATCCCCGGCACGGACGTGGCCCACCTCCGGCTGTCGTCTTTCTCGGAAAACAGCGCCGAGAAGCTTGAAGGGTCGATCGCCGAGGCTCAGAGCGCCGGGGCGGAACGTTTCGTGCTGGACCTCAGGGACAACCCGGGTGGACTGGTGGAGCAGGCCGAGGAGGTGGGCGCGGTGTTCTTGCCGGCCAGGAGCGGCGTCTACATCCGGAAGGACGCCGACGGCAGCGAAGAGGAGACGAGCGTCCCCGAGGACAACGAGCCCCTGGAGGGCCCTCTGGTGGTCCTGGTAAACGAGGGGTCTTCCTCGAGCGCCGAGATCGTGGCGGGCGCCTTGCGGGACAACGGTCGGGCACAGGTGATCGGCGAGACGACCTTCGGCACGGGGACGGTGCTCAGCGAGTACCCCTTGAGCGACGGCTCGGCCATCCTGCTCGGCGTCGCCGAGTGGCTGACTCCGAACAGGGACTCCATAAGGGGATCCGGCATCGAACCGGACGTCGAGGTCGAGTTGGAGGAGGACCAGGAGCCGCTAACCCCGAACGAGACCGAGGACTTTACGAGGGAGGAGATCTTCGAGGAGGACGCCCAGCTCGAGCGCGCCTTCGAAATCCTGCAGGAAGAGTAGCTCCTCCTGCGGCTGGGTAGGAAGCGACCGTGGGTTTCACGCGACGGGCTGCGAGCGGTGCGCTGGGTGGGCTCGGGGGCACGCTGGTGCTGACCGGGTTCCGCCAGGTTCTGGCTGCCGCTGGCCTCGTCGGCGTTACCGCTCCAGAGCAGGTGATCGCGAGGCTGGAGGAGCTTGGCCTGCTGGACGATCCCTCGCCCGAGACTCGGCGTGTCCTGACGGCGGTTGCGCACCTGGCCTACGGTGTCGGGATCGGGTCTGCTTTGAGTCTTCTGCGCAGGGAACGGGGCGGGGTGGCGGAAGAGACCGCCGTGGGTACGGCGCTGGGACTTCTGGCCTGGGGGGCGAACTGGAGCGTCTTGCTGCCTTCCACCGGGGTACACCGGCCGCCGTGGAAAGAACGAACCCCGAAGGTGCTCTTGCCGATCCTCGACCACGCCGTCTACGGTGCCGCTTGGGGGTTTCTGTACAGGGCTTCGAGGTCGGATCTGGTTTAGGCATTCCCGGAAAACGGGTACCCCACGCTCAGGAAGCTGTCACTATAAGCGAGAGAAAGAGATCCCATGTCCCAGCGCATACACGAGAGCATAGATGTTCAAGCTCCGCTCCAGGACGTGTTTACGTATTGGTCCAACCTGGAGAACCTCCCCCAGATCATGCGCAACGTCGAGGAGGTCCAGGTCATGGACCAGGAGACGAGCCACTGGAGGGTCAAGGGGCCTCTTGGCAAGACCGTTGAGTTCGACGCCAAGACGGTCGATATGAGCCCGGAGCGGGGTATCGGCTGGCAGAGCACGGACGATAACGAGGTCGAAACCTCCGGCCAGGTACGCTTCGAAGAGGTGGCCGATGGCCGCACGCGCATAGACGTGACGATGAACTACGCCGACCCGCCGGGCGGCAAGGTCGGGGAGTTGGCGGCGAACGTCGTCTCGAACCCCGAGCGCGAGATGCGCGAGGACCTCGAGAACTTCGCCAGGAAGATTGAGCGGGGCGAGTTGAACCTGGGCGGGTCGGGAGCGCAGGCCGGCGGCAGATAAGAGAACGCATAGTCGGCACGGCCCGTCCAAACGCCGCGTCTTCTAGTAACATGGGGTCGTCGGGCAGAGCCCGGCGACCCTTATACGCGCAAAGGGAGGTTCACCTCTTGAGCATCGCCATAGCGGCCGGCATCGCGCTCGTCCTCGTCGCGATTATCGCGATCCCGATCATCATCTCCGTCGTGGGGAGCGCCGGGTCGCGGAACCAGAACCGGGCCGAAGACGAGGAAGACCGGGCACGCAAGGAAAGAGAGAGCGGGGAGCAGAACCGTTAGACAAGGTTTCCCAGGTTAAAGAGCGTCGTGCTTGCCGATGAGCCCGCTTACGCGATACCGCCTCGAATAGCCGGGATACGCGAGGCTGGGGGACGCGTGGTCTTCACCAACGGCTGCTTCGACCTCCTCCACCCCGGACACGTCTCCTACCTGCGGGCGGCGCGCTCCTTGGGAGACGCGCTCGTCGTGGGCCTCAACTCCGACGCCTCGGTCCGCAAGCTCAAAGGACCGGCCCGCCCCGTCGTTTCCGAAAGGGACCGGGCCATCATGATCGAAGCCCTCGAGTCCGTCGACGCCGTCGTCGTCTTCGGCGAAGATACGCCGATACGCCTCATGCGAGAACTAGGGCCCGCCGTCTACGTCAAGGGCGGCGACTACCGCGTCGAAGACCTCCCCGAAGCCGAAGTCGCCAGGGAGTTCGGAGCGGAGGTCAGGATCATCCCGTTCGAGACTGGCTACTCGACGAGTGCGTTGATCGAGAAGATAAAGAGCATGCCAGATGCACCTCGCCCGAAATAACAAAAGCTTTGCGCCTGGACACGGGAACTTTGTCCGGGTACTGCGCGAGCAGCTAAAAGAGGTGCTGCCAGCCCCGCCGGCCGACGTCCTGGACGCGGGGGCAGGCACCGGAAGATTCGCGGCGGCGCTCGCTGCCGACGGCTACCGCGTTACGCTCCTCGATCCCAGCAGGCCGATGCTTGAACGCGCCGAAGTTGGCCTGGCTCCGTACGCCGAAAACTCCCGGATCGTCCTCGGTCGCGCGGAAGAAGCTCGCTCCCTGTTTGGCCCTGGCTCCTTCGACGCCGTTCTGCTGCACGCGGTCATCTGCTACGTCGAAGATCCCGAGTCGATATTGAGCTCCGTTGCGGGTGTCCTCAAGCAGGGTGGCACGCTTTCAGTAGTGTTCAAGAACCGCGATGCCCTCCCCTTCCGCCACGCAGCGCAAGGGCGCGTCCGGGAGGCCGTACGCGTCCTGGAAGACCCCTTTGACGCTGGCAACCTCGGCATTGTCAATCATGCCCGTACCCGAGGAGAAGTCGAAGAGGCGCTCGCCCGGACCGGATTCGATGTGCGGTGGGCGTACGGCGTGCGGGTGTTCGCTGATCTGATCTCCGAGGAGTTGGAAGAGGAAGACGCCGTCGAGGCGCTCGTGACCCTGGAGTTGCGCGCCGCCCGGCTCGAGCCCTACAGATCCGTCGCTCGCCTGTACCATCTGGTCGGTAAACGCCGCTGTGGCCACAGCGCTTAGATAGGATCGAGTAGGTCCGCTGCGGAAACGGCTGCGGCTAATCCAGCAGGTCGCGTAAGGACGCGGCGTGGGGGCTGCTCTTTATCTTGGCGAGGGCGGTGAGTTGTATCTGGCGGATGCGTTCTCGGGTGACGTCGAAGCGCTCGCCGACCTCTTCGAGGGTCTTGGGTTGGCCGCCGGTGAGGCCGAAGCGATACTCGAGGACCATGCGCTCGCGCTCGGGGAGGCTGCCCAGGGCCTCTTGCATGCGGCTCTTGAGGAGCGAGGTCTTGGCGAGATCGTGGGGGGTCTCGGAGTCCTCGTCGGCGATGAAGTCGCCGAGTTCGGAGGAATGGTCCTCGCCGACTGGAGTTTCGAGCGAGATCGAACGACGGCTGACGCGACGGATGCGTGCTATCTCTTCGACCTCTATCTCCATCGCCGTTGCTACTTCGTCGTCGTCGGGGTCGCGGTTGAGCTCGGCGGCCAGAGAGCGCTGCACCCGGTAGTATTTGTTGATCTTCTCTACCATGTGGACGGGGACGCGGATGGTGCGGCCCTTGTCGGCGATGGCGCGGGTTACGGCCTGGCGGATCCACCACGTCGCGTAGGTGGAGAACTTGAAGCCCTTGCGGTAGTTGAACTTCTCGACGGCGCGCATCAGCCCGATGTTGCCTTCCTGGATCAGGTCCAGGAGCGACACGCCGCGGCTGGCGTACTTCTTGGCTATGGAGACGACGAGTCTGAGGTTGGCGCGCGTCAGGTGGGCTTTGGCCTTGCGGTCGCCGCGCTCGACGCGCTTGGCGAGGTAGACCTCCTGCGCTTTCGTCAGGAGGGGAGTCTTGCCGATCTCGTCCAGGTACATCTGGACGGCGTCGCCGGTGTAGCGGGTACGGAGGTCGCTTTCGAGGACCTCTTCGACGAGCTGGGCGTCCTCTTCTTCGTGGTGGAGGGTATCGTTGAGGAACTCCGCGTCGACGACTTCTACGCCGTGCTCGCGAAGGAGGCCGTAGACCTGCTGTATCTCGTCGGTCGAGAGGTCGACTTCCTGGAGCAGGTCGAGGACTTCGCTGGACTCCAGCGTCCCGGTCTCCTGGCCGGCCTCGAAGAGTTCCTGGATCTCCTCTATGTCCCGAAGATCACGCTGGGGTTGCAACTTCTCCTCCGGATCCGTCTTGAAACCCTAGCCTTACTGGAGCGTAATATATCCGAAACGAACCAAAGATCAACGAACCGTGCGACGGGAAGGGGCACTCCTTGCTGGGATTGAGAAACTTATACCGGGTCTTTCACGAATCCAGGTCGGCCGCGCGCAAACACTCGACCATCTCCGTAACGGGCAATTCTCCCGAAGCCGAGAGGCTAGCGGACCTGCTGGAGGCCCGGCGGAGTACCGCCGGGGCCGAGATCCTCCTCGCCGTAACCGCCGCCCGCGAGGGAGCCGTCGAGGTCCACGTCTCGGGCGACGCCGTCGAGGACGCGGAGACAATCTTCCTCCCGGCCGTGAGCGAAGAGACGATCCTCCGGGAACTCGCGCCGGGCGTCGCGCGTGCTCTGGACGAGGACTATCTGGTCTCTTTGGGGCGCGGTTATCCCGTCTTCAGGCGCGCGGTGTGCGAGCAGATCATCCGAAAGAACGCCCGCCAGAACGCTTTTATAGGGGCGTTGCCCATCCCCGGCGCGGACATGCCGGCGATCACCGCCAACCAGGGCCGGATGGTCCTGGGCATAGCCGCGGTCTACGGCGAGGAGATTTCGTTCGAGCGGGCGCGCGAGTTGATCGGGGTGCTGGCCGCGGGCTTCGGTTTCCGGGCGCTCACCAGGCAGGTCGTGAAGCTCGTGCCCGTGGGGGGCTGGGCCGCCTCCGGGGCTATCGGATACGCGGGCACCCTGGCGATGGGCAGGACCGCCATGCTGTACTTCGAGCGCGGCAAGAGGGAGCCGGACCCCGAGGAACTCTCGAAGATCAGGCACTGGGCCCGCGAGGAGACGAAGGCTTTCCTCTCGCGCGTGCGATCTCCGGCATGGCCTCGAACTCTTTGCGAGCGTTGCGTGGCGTCCTGGCGGATCTGCGGAGGTTCGGGCTCCGGATCTTTCTGGCGACGGCGGCGACGCAGGCGGCGCTGGTCGGGGGCCTGGTCGCGATGGACGAGATACGCAAGCGCCGGGAGGGGCCGAAGGAGGGCTTCCCGTGGGTGGACCAGCCCGAGATAGGGCTGGAGAGCGGTGACGACCGGCTGAAGCTCTACCCTTACGGCGTCGATCTCTACGAGGCGATGCTCGACGAGATCGAGGGGGCCCAAGAGAGGATCTTCCTCGGTACGTTTATCTGGAAGGGCGATGAGCTGGGCCGGCGCTTCGTCTCGGCCCTCGCGGAGAAGGCCCGCGAGGGGGTCGAGGTGTACGCGGTCTTTGACGGTCTGGCGAACTTCTTCGTGTCCCCCTCGTTCAAGCGGTTCCCGGAGGAGATCCACGCGCTCCACTTCCGGCCTTTCTCGGAGCCCACGAGCTACGCCAACCCGAGGCACGCCTTCAGGTACCATCGCCACGTGATGAGCGTGGACGGGCGGGTGGCCTTTCTGGGCGGCTACAACATCGGTTCGCTGTACGCCGCGGGCTGGCGTGACACGCACGTCGGGATCAGGGGGCGCATCGTACACGAGGTCGAGAGCTCCTTCGTCGACTTCTGGAACTCCCACCGCACTAGCGACCTCCCCGCGGTAGAGCCGGTGCGCGAGCGCGACTGGAACCCGAACATCAGGGTTCGCCTCAACGACCCGTACCTGCGCATCTTCCCGATCCGGGGTATGTACCTCGACGCGATAGCCCGGGCAAACGAGCGCGTCTACATGACCCACGCCTACTTCGTCCCCGACCGGGCGATGCGCGCCGGGCTGATCGAAGCCGTAAAGAGGGGTGTGGACGTGCAGATCCTGTTGCCGCGCAACTCTAACCACGTCACCGCTGACTGGCTCGCGAGGCGCCGCTTCGACGAGCTCTTGTGCGCGGGGGTGAGGATATTCGGCTACGAGCAGATCATGATCCACTCGAAGACCGCCACCGTCGACGGCCTCTGGTCCACCATCGGCAGCGCCAATATAGACCGCCTGAGCCTCTTGGGGAACTACGAGATCAACCTGGAGGTCTACAGCGAGCGCCTCGCCGCCCAGATGGAGAGGATGTTCGAGGTAGACAAGACGAACGCCGAAGAGATTACGCTCGAAGACTGGAGGAGTCGCCCCCTCCCCGCGAAGCTGGCCGAGCGCGCCCTCGCCACCCTCAGACCGCTGGTGTGACGGCTTCGCCGTCAGCTCTCAGCTTTCAGCACTCAGCCATCAGCTAGGAGTTGTTGGAAGGAGCTCCGCGTCGGGGGTTGAAGAACGTCATTGGTAGCCGTTTTCTCCCTGTCTTGCGAAAGTGTAACGCTCGTGGGAAGACTCGCGCACCGCTGAACAAAAGCCGAGAGCTGAAGACTGAGAGCCAAGTATAATGAAATGGCAAGCTAGAGTCCGTAGGGAAGGAAGCGTTTGGCGAGGTGGCGGCTTCTTGAGCCCGAGGCGGGCGTCGTCTCGGAGCTCGCGCGGGTTGCGGGGGTGGAGCCCCTGTGCGCCCGCGTCCTGGCGAACCGCGGCGTGTCCCCCGAGGGCGCCCTGGGGTTTCTCTCGCCCTCGCTGAAGACCATCGGGGCGCCGGACGAGGAGGCGTGGCGCGTGGCGGCCCGGCGCGTCGTGCGGGCCATCGAGGACGGCGAGCGGATCGGGATCTTCGGCGACTACGATACCGACGGTCTCACCTCGGCGGCTACCCTTTACCTCGCCCTCTCGCGCTACACGAACAACCTGGTGGTCCAGTTGCCCACGCGCCAGACGGGCTACGGGTTGCTGGAGCCCTACGTGCGGGATCTCTTTGCCGAGGGCGTCGATTTGGTCGTCACCGCCGATTGCGGGATATCCAACAGGACGGGGGTCGAGCTTGCGAGCGAGCTCGGGATGGACGTGATCGTGACGGATCACCACATTCCGCCGGAGGACCCGCCCGAAGCTCCGCCGGCCGTCGCCGTCCTCGACCCGAAGCTCTGGGACCTTGATGATCCTCTGGCTGGCGTCGGGGTCGCCTGGAAGCTCGCCTGGGCGGTAGCCAGAGAGATCGAAGACCCGGACGGGAGAAGGCACATCGGCAAGCTCCTGGACCTCGTCTCCATAGGAACGGTGGTAGACATAGCGCCGCTCGTCGGGGACAACCGGGCGTTCGCCTCGATGGGGTTGAGGCACATGAACCGCTCGCTCCGGGCCGGGGATGCCCGGCCCGGCATCGCGGCGCTCGCGAAGGTGGCTGGGGTGAGGGGGGAGCTGGACGAGGGAGACCTGGGCTGGAAGCTCGGACCACGCTTGAACTCCATAGGAAGGATCAAAAACCCCCGCCCCGCCCTGGACCTGCTCCTCACCGAGGACAAGCGTGAGGCCATGCGGATAGCTTCGCTCCTCAACCAGCTCAACTCCGACCGGCAGCAGCGGACCCGTTATGCGGTGGAGAGGGCGCTCGCCGAGGTGGACCCGGGTCAGGACTTCAAGATCGTGGTTGTGGACGAAGGCTCCGCCGGGGGACTCGCCGGGCTGGTCGCGGGCAAGGTCGCGGGGGCGACGGGGCGACCGGCGGCCGTTCTCAACCGGCGGGCGAACGGTTCATATAGCGGTTCGGCCCGGTCGGGGGAGACGGATGTCGACCTCCACGGGGCGCTCTTTGCGGTGCGGCCCCTACTCGGAGAGTGGGGTGGGCACCGCAAGGCGGCGGGGCTCTCGGTCGAGTCCGGTAACTTCGACGCCTTCGTAGCCGGGGTAAACCGGGCGGTGCGGGCGCAGATCGAGGAGAACCCGGACGTCTTGGATCCCCCCATCGAGGTGGACGCGGAGGTCTCGCCCGGTGGCGTATCCAACGGGCTTCTGGTCTGGCACGAGCAGATCGCGCCGTTCGGGAGCGGGAACTACCGGCCGGTCTTCGTCTCGGAGGGGTTGCGGGTCGAGGGGGCGCGGCAGCTCTGGGAGGGGATGAACCTTCTGCGCTTGCGAGACGGGGTGCCGGCGAAGCTGGCGGGGCCGCCCGAGGCGGTGCCCGAGGGAGCATTCGACGCCGTGTACACGGTGAGCCGCAGCGCTTACACCGGGGCGGCGGAGCTCGAGATAGTCGACTGGAGAAAAGGATAGCGAGGTCCTAATTGAACGCGATCGGGGTCGACGTTGGAGGGACGAAGATCGCCGCCGGCGTGGTGTCGCCGGAGGGCGACATTCTGAACGAGGTCAGGTACCCGTCGGCAGGCCCTCAGGAGAGGCTGCTCTCGACGATCGGCCGGGCCGTCAACGAGGTCAAAAACGGGTTCGAGGTCGGCGGGACGTGCCTCGCGGTCCCCGGGACTGTCTCGACGGCGGAGAACAAGATAATCAAAGCGCCTAACCTGCACGCGATCGAGGGCGTCCCCTTGAAGGACGAACTCGAGAAGAGGACGGGGTTGTCGACCACCGTGGAGAACGACGCCAACGCCGCGGCCTGGGGCGAGTTCCGGTTCGGGGCGGGGAGCGAGGCTACCCACCTCATCTTCATTACCCTCGGCACCGGGGTTGGGGGCGGCGTGGTCTCGCACGGCTTGCTCCTCAGGGGTGCGCAGGGAGCGGGTGGGGAGATGGGGCACATAACGATCCAGGCCACGGGTCCCCGGTGTGGTTGCGGTAACCACGGCTGTCTCGAAGCCCTGGCGTCGGGCACGGCGATAGCGCGCCGCGCCCGCGAGGTCGCAAGCGAGAAGCCGGACTCGGCTTTGGGCAGGCTCGCCGTCGAGAGGACGGTGCTCGGAGAAGACGTCGCGGAGCTTGCCCGAGAAGGCGATGAGGCGGCGCGCTCGGTGTTGGAGGAGACCGGAAGATGGCTCGGCATCGGGCTCGCCGGGTTCGTCAACGTCTTCAACCCCGAGGTCATAGCCATAGGAGGCGGGGCCGCGAGGGCGGGCGACCTGATCCTCGACGCCGCCCGCCACGAAGTACACCTCAGGGCGATGTCTCCAGGGCGCGACCTCGTGGAGATCAAAGAAGCCTCCCTGGGAGCGCAGTCCGGCATCCTCGGCGCCGCCGCCCTCGCCCGCGACCCCTCATCCGGAGAGTACGTGCTCGGTACGTAGGAATCCTCCTTTGCCCCTAATTGTCGTCCCGACCCCAATAGGCAACCTCGAAGACATCACCCTACGCGCCCTCCGGAACTTGCGCGAAGCGGACCTGGTAGCCTGCGAGGACACGCGCAGGACGGGCCGGCTGCTCGCTCACTACGAGATAAAGAAGCTGCTCGTCGCTTACCACGAGCACAACGAGGACCGCCTCGCTCCTGAGCTGGCCGAGAGGGCCCGAACAGAGAAGGTGGCGCTCGTCTCCGACGCCGGAACCCCGCTCGTCTCCGACCCCGGCTACCGGTTGATCCGGGCCTGCATCGAGACCGGCGTCGAGGTAGAGGCGCTCCCGGGACCCTCGGCGGTGATGACGGCGCTCGTCGCCTCCGGGTTGCCGGCGGACGTGGTGATCTTCCTGGGCTTCCCGCCTCGCAAGGGGCGCGAGCGAAAGGAGCTTCTCGAAAGGGTCTCCGGCGAGCCGTCCACCTTCGTGCTCTTCGAGTCGCCGCACCGGCTGGCGAAGACGCTAAAGGAGCTGCCCGCGGAGACGCCGGTAGCGGTGTGCAGGGAGCTCACGAAGCTGCACGAGGAGGTCTTTCGAGGGACGGCCGCGGAAGCGGCGGAGCACTTCGCGGGGGGAGTACGCGGCGAGATCGTGCTCGTCGTTCGGGGCGGCGCGTCGGAGGAGCCCACCGATTTCGAGGAGGTCGTCGAAAGGGCGCGGGAGTACGTCGCGCAAGGAGAAAGCCCGTCGAGGGCGGCGGCGCTGGCAGCTAAAGAGTCGGGCCAAAGCCGGAGGGAGGTCTACAATCGGCTGGTAAAGCCCTGAGCGTTGCTCAGTATCTTAACCATTCGCCGGCATGTTTCTGAACTGCTCTATACATCAAGACATAGATGCCTCTTTGGGAGGTAGGTGGGAGGGGAGGAACTGGCGCTCAGCGCAAGGAAGAAGCTTCCCCTCTTGGAATAGCTTGCTAACTGTATCCAAAGAACCTACACCATTGGACAAAAGGCAAGCTGACGTAAAATATAAGGATGACCACGAAGGCGCAGGAACAGAATGAGATGACGCCAGAGCTCGGGGTCGTTGTGAAGGGGACGGAAAATCAACCCGCCAACTTCGTTGCCATTCGCGAGCTTGGGCGGGAGGAGTACCGAAAATACAGGGTATCCTCAGGACGGTTGTTGGAATGGATGTTTGAGAACCAAGCTGTCAAGGCGGTCCAAGAGGCTCATGAAGAGTACGAAAGCACTCTACAAAGATACCATACGGCCCATGCGAATCATGAGAGCATAGATGCCCTGCGAATGCACCGGGATATCGATACTAAAGTGTCGAATTTCTTGCGGGCCTTTCGCTCTTTCCTCGATCAGTCACAGAAGAACTTGGAGGACCGGTACGGCAAGGGTAAGGCTCAGGTTAAAGCGTTCGAGAAAGCCACGAATAAGGCATACGATTCCAGCTTTTCCTACCGCCTCTTGGACCAGGTACGCAATTACACGCAGCACGTAGGCAGTGCGGTGCATAATATTCCCTTCGGTTCACATGCCGCTCCCGGCCGGCGCGAAGAAACCGAGCACTACCTACGGGTCGAACTCGACAGGGACAAGTTTCTGGCTTGGCGCAAGCTGAAAGCGAGCGTGCGAGAAGAAGCCAAGAGGTTGCCATCGAGGATCGAGTTGTCCGAGCACATCAAGAACGTGGCGCATGCGGTTCAGGAGATAAACGTCATGATCGTCGCTCAGCAAGTCTTCGAGCTTCAGGGACATGCTCACCGTGTGATTGACCTGGTACGGCCGTTGAAGGCTTGGGAGGGTATCCCCGTAATACTGCACATGAAGTTGCCGGAGGTCGAAGTGGGGCAATGGGGTACTGGCAACTCCAACATCGAATGGATACCCGTAGATCTCGCCGAGTTCGTGGCAAACCCGCCACGCGACATGTCGTGAAGGCGGCTAAGATATTTACCCTGCCTTCCTCTCCATGAGGTTCACGATATCGTAGGCCCTGGGGCGGCTGTAGCTGCACTTCTCTGGCGCTGGGTGTACTTTTCTACTCTCTCCGTTTCTACTCTCTCCGGCATTTTGTATAACACCAGCGTTCGTACAGGCCAGCGATCTGTCTCTTACTGACTACTGACGGTTAATCTCTAGTAGCTCTATAATGCCCCCGGTGCTGGCTCTCGGGGGTTAAGTTTATGTTTATAGATTCGCACACGCACCTCTTGCGGTTGGAGTTCTCGCCGGAGGAGGCGATAGAGGCGGCGGCGGAGGCGGGAGTGCTGGCCGTCGTCAACGTTGGGACGAATGTGGAGGACTCGCAGGAGGGGGCGAAGCTCGCGGCGGCGCTGCCGAACGTGTACTCGTCGGCGGGGATCCACCCGCACAACGCGGGGACTTATACGGCGGCGCATCTCGAGGCGCTGGCGGAGCTTTCGGAGTCGCCGGGGATCGTGGCGCTGGGGGAGGTGGGGCTGGATTACTACCGGGGGGATTG
>JAIVIG010000323.1 GCA_020200675.1 Actinomycetota bacterium | reverse complement strand
GTGTTTGAGTTCGAAGGCGCGAAGACGTCTGCCTTCGCGCCAGTCGGTGGCTTGGCTCGATAGCGTCTTTCCCATACGATCCATTGTCCTAGAGTTTAGATGCCTCCGCAGAGATCAGTAGCAGCGGGAAGCCTCGGTGCTCCTGAAGCACACTGTCTGCCATGGCGATGTGCGCCGCGATGTCGGGATGGTCAACATGCGCGTAGAACATCTGGGCAGGGGCCAGCCGGGTTGCCCGGTAGACCCCGACGACTACCTGGGGCGCGACCACGTCGCGGAACTTCCTGATCCACTCTTCTGGGCCCAGACGCACTCCATCCCACGTGCTGTCCACGGTGATGTTCATGCGGTAGTGACCCTTCTCGACGGTCTTATCGATCATGTCCTTGAGCGTCGTGACCACGGCGTACTCCATCGGGTGAAGGGCCTGGCCGATGGTGAGCAGAACCCGATCTCTGGGCTCGCTTGCCACGAAGACGAACTTCTGGTGGCCCTCGACCAGCTCGCGGATGATCTTGGTGGACTCGATCATCAGATCTAGGCTGCCCGAGCCAGTGATCAACTCGTAAGGAGCGGGGTTCCCGTGTCCCATGCGCCAGATTGCATCGGAGCGGTGTAACAGGATGGCGCGCTCGGCGTGGGCCATTATTCCCCGACGAGCCAGCTCGGAGAGCGTGTCGCGGTGATCCGGCTGGTTCAGTCCTCCCCGGTGCTCGCGACGCTCCAGAAGTTCGACCATCTCCTGTGCAGGATTCTTGCCGGAGACTCGCAGGTCCCGGCGGAACAACCTCTGACCCCAGGTCCCCTGATTGCCCTGGTAAGAGACGAGGCTGACCCCGATCTGGTGGATGGTCAGTGGCAAGGTGTCGTGGGTCTGTTGCGTGCCATCGCACGCTTCCACGCCGCCGTTGAAGAGCAGGCCACGGTGTATGTGTTCGAGGTTCTCTATGTTCGCTTCGTAGACACCGGCACAGTTCGGTGCTCCGGGGTATCCAGACAATCTCGGGAAGATGTCCTCGCGGATCATCTTGTGGAGCGCCTTCTCCTGTTCGAGAGCCTCGCTGACTTCCTCGGCGAGCCGCCCGTAGATGAGGCTGAGGTCCGGACCGGTCGTCCAGGTGTCGAGGTCTAGCGTGTCGCTCAGGTATTCCCCAAACCCCTCCCGGAACTCGTCGGGATTTATCTCCGGGACCTCCGCGTCCACACGGTAAACGTCTGGCGGGCCATCCATATGAGAGTTTCTATCGTCCAATTTCGCCTCCTACGTCTGTTTCCCCGCGGACCAGGCAAAAGTTCGACAGGCTAGGTTGTGAACCCGAGTCGGCGAACGAAGGACCCTTCTCTCTTGGGTTTTGGAACGAGTAGCAGAGCATAGTAGGCGGCCAGTGTGGCGGGCATACCGTATACGTTTACGAGCGAGCGAATCAGCGCCTCGCGCCGCTGCTCGGGAGAGTACTGGCGAACCTCTTCGAGCACCTCTTCGGACGGAGCGAGGAGTTCCAGCGCCAGCCGGTCGGCGTCTCTCTCCGCTTCTTCGATGGCGTCGCTGACTATGTTGCCGTCTGGAGAGCGATCCATGAGATGCACGTGGAAACCGATCTGGACCCGCGCGAGCAGGGCATGAACACGCTCATCGTGGCGAGGCGGACGGTCCCCGTCAAGCACCTCCAGCACGTCCTCACCCAACCGCTCGCTTGCGAGGCGACGCGGCGCGAGGTAGTCTCGCAAGAAGTGGGCGAGCTCGTGCGCCAGAGAGAACCTCTGTTCGTCTTCGGGATCGGAGCCGTCCAGGAAGATTATGCCCTGCCCGTACCGAGCCACCAGACAGGCGCGTAGTCTCCGGTCGTCAATCCCGATACCGCAGATCACGCCCTGGTTGCGCATCCAGTGTTCCACGCTGTCTAGCCGCAAGGCTGGCATCGAGACTACGGCCAATGGCAGCGAGTTGGCTATGGGGATGCGTAGGTTCCTCGGGAAGGGTTCTGGCACGCCCGCGCGGGTCCAGAACATTTCGGTGGTCTCGTTGATCCAGAGCGGCGTGCTCATGATCGTTCTCCTTCAGGGTCTTCTTCGCGACGGTCCCTCGCAGCCATGAGCAGCCCACCTTCTTCAGCGTCCGCCTTGCTCCGCATTATTCTCAGAGCATCGGATCTTCGGATCGCCTCGGCGAGTAGTCCGGCATCGACCTCGAAACGCGAGGCGATCCGATCCACCTCCCGACGAAAAACATCCGGATCAGGGCTGGGCCGGAGACAGAGTCGTAGGGAGACGAGGGTTTTCACCGGGCAACTGAGCTTTTCAGCCAAGCCCTGATCGTCCAGATTCTCGGTGCGCGCATAATCGGCCAGTACGGAGGCGAGGAAGAACTCCTCGTCCTCGACCCGGCGTGCCAGCGCGGCGATCCTGTCAGTCATCTTGGCCGCCCATCCTTTCCGTTCGTTTGTTCAAACGATCCTTCGTCTGTTTCACTCGCTTCTGCTGCTCTTTGAAGGGAAGGTGCGAGATCCCGAGCGCCGCCGCGTAAACGGTGGTTCTTCGCTCCTTGATGCGCATGAGCCCTAGCATCTGGACCTCCTCTGGAGTAAGTCCGGTAGCGAGCCAGTCCGGTATCAAGGAACGCAATCTCTCTTCTGCTTCTTCTTCATCCGAGCGGCGTTCCAGGATGCGCGCCGGATCGGCTTCTTCATCTCGCAACTGCTTCTCGACGGTTGGCTCGGCGAGCTCCAGGTTTACGCGACGCTTGCCGTGCCGACGCTCGGACCTGAGAAGGTTCTTCATGTCGCCATTGGCGGACATCCGCAGATACGACTTCAGGGTCAACCGCTCGGGATCGTAGACTTCCGGGCGCCTGATAAACGTCAGGATGGCATCCGCGGCGGCTGTGGAGCAATCGTTGGGGTGCTCTTGAGGATAGCGGCCCTCAAGCCAGTCCGCGAGATCGTCCAGGTAAACAGCAACCACGTCGTTCGAGGCGGTCGTGTCGCCAGCGAGCAGACGATCTCGTAGGCTCCGGCCCTCGTTTGCAGGACGTTCCGTCACAGATGGGTTCCCTCTGCTACCTGGGTGTATCCGATACATCTTGGCGACTGGGCTCGGACGACGCTCACGCAACTCCTTCCTCTCTACCGAGTAGTTCCCCTCGTGTCGTTCAAAAGTTCGACAAGCTCGACAAGCTCGACAGCCACCGCTCTATCTTGATAAGTGTGCTTCGGGAGGGACGCTTTAAGGGCCGAGGATCTCGGCCCAATCCTCACGCCGGGGCCTGACACCAAACTCTCGTATCGCCATCGCCAGCACGTCTTCGAGCTCGATGAAGCCATCGTATTGAAGGTATGAGTTAGTTGTTGTCCGAGATGAGGCTGACGACTTGGGCCAGGGGATGCGCGAGACGGGCGTGGGGAGTGTCCTTCACGGCCTTGAGAAGCTTGCCGTCGTCGGTGATCACGACCGTTTCGGCGTCCTCGGCGAGGGCCAGGAACAAGGCATCGTAGATGATCACGCCGGTCTCGAAGGAGATGTCGACGGCACGGCCGATCAGGTCCTCCGGTGAGTAGAGAGCGAGCGGCAGCTCCGAGATCAGCTCCCACCCGGCGCGTACCTCGTCGCTGGTCAACTCACCTCGCCGGTGCTTCTGCCAGAAGGCGTTGAAGACTTCCGGGAGCACCGTGCCCGGAGCGAGCAGCGACACCGCGCCGTCCTCGAAGCCGCGCTGAAGAGTGCGGGCCTCTTCGTGGCGCTCCTCGGGGACGTGGAACTTTACCGCGACGCTGGTGTCGAGGACCAGCTCTGGTGAGCCGCTTCCCTCGCTCAAACCCTGGAGTCTCGGTCGGCCCTCACAGTCTCGGTGGAGTCCGAGAAGGTGCGGCCCGAAGCGGCGAGCCTGTCGGAGAACTCGCGCGCCCTTTTCGCCCAACGTTTGGGATCTCCGGTGGCCTTTCTGGAAGGCTTTATCCTCGTCTTCTTGTCTGCCATCGTACTTACTCCTCTCAGCCTTTTCCCATGGTCCTGGCCTTCGCGGAGAGATTTGGCGCCGCAGCCCATGCTGGCGTCCGCCCTACCGGGCGAAGTCCATGAGCATACCGAGGGCCATGACCTCCGGCGGGTTCTTCGTCCGGTCGTCCGGGTCGTCGTAGTAGCCGGCGTCCCAGCGGCGCATGAACTCCTCGCCGGAGATTCCCAACTTACGCCGCACGGCGCGGTCGAACATCTCGCGGCCTTCTTCCTTCGAGAGCTCGCGGATCTGGTTCTCTGTCGTCTCGGCTCGCTCTGCCATGGCAACCTTCTTTCTCCGTGCCCGATCAGTATAGCGCAGACGGGCAAAGGCCCGAACCGGCAAGGTCTCTCCCGGAAATCGTACCGAAGGGATATCATTTTGATCGGTTGTACTGATAGTACGTTTCTGGTGGTGTGCCGCCGGCGCTCTCTGTCGGCGGCCGAGGAGAGGAGGAGTGGCGTGACAAAGAGGCGCGGCAACGGGGAGGGATCCATCTCCCGGCACCCGAAGAGGGACCTGTGGATGGCCCGCTACACGGTGGAGACGCCGGCGGGGACGAAGCGCAGGACCGTCTACGGCAAGACGCGGGCGGAGGTGCGCGACAGGCTGGCGAAGGCGCTGGCGGACCGGGCGGACGGGATCGTCTTCGACGACGAGAACATGACCGTGGGCGAGTACCTGGACGGATGGCTCAAGGACTCCGTGCGCGGCTCCGTGCGGGACAGCACATATGACTGCTACGAGATCATCTGCAGGAAGCACATCGCCTCGGTCCTCGGCGGGCTCAAGCTCTCGAAGCTGACGGTGATGCACGTCCAGCGCTTCTACCGCGACCGGCTGGACACGGGGCTCGCCCCGGCCACGGTCCACAAGTGCCACACGGTGCTGCACAAGGCCCTCAAGCAGGCCGTCGAGTGGAACCTGGTGCCGCGCAACGTTGCGGACGCCGTGAAAGCTCCGAGGCCAGCCCCGAGGAAGGAGATGCGTCCGCTCTCCCCCGAAGAGGCGCGCCGGTTGCTCGACGTCGCGCGCGACGACCGGCTCGAAGCCCTCTACGTGCTGGCCGTCTCCACCGGGATGAGGGAGGGCGAGCTACTGGGTCTCAAGTGGGCGGACGTGGACCTGGAGGCCGGAGCGCTGCGGGTCAGGCGCACGCTCACGCGGCACGGCGGCAAGGTGGCGCTCGGGGAGCCGAAGACGAAGAAGAGCCGGCGCACCGTGCGGCTGACGCCACGGGCGGTCGAGGCCCTCAGGCATCACCGGGCGCACCAGGCCGGGGAGAAGCTGAAGGCCGGCTCTCTGTACGGGGACCAGGGGCTCGTGTTTGCGGGCGAGGGCGGCGGGCTCGTCAACCCGTCCAACCTGCGACAGCGGTCGTTCCTGCCGCTCTTGGAGAGGGCAGGGCTGCCGGGGATCACGTTCCACGACCTCCGGCACACCTGCGCCTCGCTCCTGTTCCAGAAGAACGTCCACCCCAAGTTCGTCCAGGAACTTTTGGGACACGCCTCCATCGTCATAACCCTCGACACCTACTCACACATGCTGCCGGGGATGGGCGGCGAAGCTGCCGATGCGATGGGCGAGGCTTTAAGCTGAGCCATCCCAATTGGTGTACAAATGGTGTACAGAAGGCCGGGACTATCTCCCGGCCTTCTTCATGTGCTGCGTTCTTTCGATAAATAAAGGGATCTTCGAGTGGGCCTGCCTGGACTCGAACCAGGGACCTCTTCCTTATCAGAGAAGCGCTCTAACCGGCTGAGCTACAGGCCCTTCGAAAGTCCGCCGCTTTCGGCGGCGTCAACGTCGGGTATTGTACACCACGAAGGGTGGCCTATCGAGGCGTATCTTTGCGGTGGAGATTGAAGGGTCGGGAGTCTCAAAGTAGAATCGGGGTAGATGTACGAGATCAGCCGGGAAACCGTTGCTGTTCCGCAGCCTGAGAGGAGCAAATTAGCCAGTGAGCGCCAACGGCTTCACAAAGATGTCCGTCTACGGGATCAACCTGGACCTTTTCAGCTCCAGTCCGATAGTCATCCTGAAGGTCGAGGAAGAGAACCGCTACCTGCCGATCTGGATCGGCCAACCGGAGGCCCGTTCTATCTTGATGAAGCTCCAGAACCAGGAGTTCAGCAGACCCTTGACCCACGACCTGACCGTTAACATCGTGAACGAACTCGGTGCCTCCCTGGAGCGCATCACCGTCACCGAGCTTCGGGACTCGACGTTCTTCGCGACCTTGCACGTCGAGATCGACGGCCGCACCGTGGAGGTCGACTGCCGGCCCTCGGATGCCATCGCGATCGCCGTCCGCACCAACGCCCCCATCTTCGCCGCCGACGCCGTGATCGAGGAGGCAGCGGTCGTCTTCGAGGAGGCGATGGAGGACGCCCCCGAAGAAGAGGTCGTGGACAAGTTCAAGGACTGGATGAACCGGGTCTCCCCGGAGGACTTCAAGTAAGAGGAGTTCGTACGGGGGAGCGCTGCCCCTCTCCCCCGGCTCTCGCTGCTACTACTCTTTGTTCGAGCGACCGAGGCCCAGAATGCCCTTGTCCTTCTCCTCTTCGGCCTTCTTGGCCCGTTCGGCGGCCCGGCTTACCGCTATGGTCGCGATGATGACGATGATGGTTCTAACTCACAAACAGATAGTGCGGCTCCGAACGCCCCATTCACTTCGACGC
>JAIVIG010000057.1 GCA_020200675.1 Actinomycetota bacterium | reverse complement strand
GGACGCTTTGTGAGAAAGACGCTGTCGTTCTCAAAGAGCGAGGCCATGCACGAGGTTTGCCTGCTGCTATTCTTGCACGATTACAATTGGAGCTGCTTAAACAACGTAGGTTGAGCCACCACCGAGAAAGCATACGCTTTCCTACTCGGTGCGCTATTCGGGAAGCTGATGCAGGTACAAGGGGCGCGAGGTGTGAACGTGGGGGCAAACGCCCTGCCCTGGCTCAAGCGGTTTACGCTCTCCGGCAAAGACCTGCCCGATCTGCACAGGAAGATTGGGGACAAGCTTCTGACCTACATGCCTAGAACGAGCGACGATATCAGGGACGTAACCGAAGAACTCGGATACCTCGGTACCCTTCTTGGCAACGACATAAAGCAGGACGGAACGACAACCGGCTACTTCCTACTGCTAGGCCAGTCTTTGAGCCTCAGCCTCATGCCGAGCAAAGCCAAGCAGACTAACGAACAAGTTGATGGGGAGGAGACTGTATGACGGACCAGAGCGTGATGGATCAAGGCGCAAACCAGCAGACGCTGACTTCCCGGCGGGAGTTCCTTTTCTGCTACGACATTCGCATGGGCAACCCGAACGGCGACCCAGACGAGAACCGCCCGCGGGTCCTGCCCGACGGCAACCATTACGTTACCGACGTCCGCCTCAAGCGCTTCGTCCGCGACTACCTCAAGACGCAAGGCCACGACATCCTGGTAGACACCGTTGAGGGACAGACCAAGAACCTGACCGGGCGAGTCGGCGCATACCTGAAAGAGAAGGGTCAGCCGGAAGCCGACGGCCAAGAACTCGTGACAATCATCCTGCAGTCCTTCGTGGATGCCCGGATGTTCGGTAGCACGCTGGCTTTCAAGAAGGGCGAAGAGAAGGAAGCTGGAGTCAAGGCCCGCGAATGGAAACCGCAGCCAAAGACCCTCACGGGGGCAACCCAGATTGAACAGGGCGAGGTGCTGCACCAGGCCCAGGAGGTGGACATCCGCGGCACAAGTATTCTCGGCAGCGGAGAAGAACAACGCCAGGGCACCTTTACCGAAAACTTCGTCCTGCGATACGGTTTCATCGGCTTTGGTGGCATCGCCAACGAGCACAGCGCCACGAAATCGCTGCTGACGGACGAGGACTACGCGGAGTTGTTGCGCGCGTTGTGGAAGGGCGTGCGCTCGGCGGGTAATACACGCACGAAGGCCGGTCAGGTGCCGCGTCTTCTGGTGAATGTCGTCTACAAGCCCGGCTCGGAGTTCCAGCTCGGCAGGATGCTCGACCACATAGAACTCGAACCCGTTGACCTCGCGAAGCCGCAAACCTCTTGGACGGGACCGCAAGACTACACCGTGAACCTTTCGCGCCTGCGGAATCATCTGGAAAGATACTCGCACCACATCGAGCGCATAGAGTGGGATAGGAACCCCGACGTTCAACTGACTCCCGAGGATGAGAACTTCTTCAAAGCTAATGCCTCACTCCTCGACTTCGACGGTTCCGGAGAGAATGGCCGTTAACGCAGACGCGAAACGCGCCGTCGTCTTCGAGTACACGGGACGGTTCGGGCACTTCTTGAGGGCCGAGGCGAGCGTCAGCGCCCTGAGCTATCCCGTGCCGCCGCGCACCGTGCTGCTCGGCATGATCGGGGCGGTGCTCGGGCTGGAGAAGGACACGCCACAGGTCGAACTCAAGGACGCCATGATCGCCGTTTCGGGGCGTATCCCCGCAACTCACTGGCACCGGGTGAAGCTTCGTAAAGACCCGCCGGCCGCGCTTCCGCGAAGGGTCAAGGCGGGAGCACCGGGTCAGCAGAATCCCAAGCCCGAGCAGGCCACCCTCAACAAACAGGAGTGGCTCTTCGACCCCTCGTACACTGTGACGGCATGTTTGCCTGACGGCTACCACGACGAGTTAGTCTCCCGCCTGAGGGAGCGCCGCTGGTACTACTCGCCCTGCATGGGCCTGAGCGAGATGGCTGCCCGGCTGGAGTTCGTGAGTGAGGGAACCGCATCCGCTCTGCCCGCGGGCAGTGAGGTGTCTTGCTCAAGCGTTGCCCGCACTGAAGGTTCCAAGTTAGATCTTGAGACATCTGGGAACGGCGAACCTCTGGCGATACTGCCGCTAAGGATGCCCAGGGAAGTAACCAGGGACCGGGTCTTTACTCACGCGGATTACATGGTCGAGCGTTCCGGTCTCCCTATCCCGTTGCGGGCTGATGAAGCTTACTTGGTAGAGACCGGCTCAGGCGCAAGAACGGTTATCTTCTTGTGAGCAACACGGACGAAGCTCTTCTCTCTCACCCGGACAAGCCGCTCTCCCAACACATCGCCGAGGTCCGGGAGGCGACGCGGGCAATACTTCGTCTGCACTCCCCGGACGCCGAGCGGGAGAAGCTGGTCGAAGAGATCGTGAGCCTGCACGATCTCGGCAAGGCCAGCGCCGCCTTCCAGAAATACATCCGTGATACGAGCGGGTATCGAGAAAATCGCAACAAGAAGGCCCACACGCCCGTAGGGTTTGCCGCGACGCTCTTGCTGGGCGAGCGTCTGGAGCGCGACCCGTTCTGGAAGCTGTGCGTGGCGGCGGCAGTGCTCGGACACCACACAGGCTTTCCTAATTCTCGTCGCCTGACAGATCAGTACCTGCTCAGCGATAATTGGAAAGAAGTCATTGACGAGCAAGCGGCCAATATACCAGTAGATAAAGTTTCGGAGCTTACGGGATTTCCTCTCTCGGAGGTCCTCTCCGATCCCGCTCTCCGCTACAACGCTTTCTTCGTGGCGGATAATATGCTCGAAGCTGTCAAGAAGAAGGCCGGGAGCGACGTTTCGAGCGCCGTGGCGGATAGGCTCAAGATGCAGTTCGCTTTCAGCGTCTTACTCGAAGCGGACAAAGCCTTCCTGGCCCTCTCTCCCGATGGTAGGAGCAGCTACAGGAAAGACCGCGAGCTACGACTGTCGCCGAGGCTGGTAGAGGAACACCTGCGAAAATCCGATAGCTCCGAAATCAACGCGCTGCGGACGAACGCGCGAAAGGAAGCACTCGACGCGCTCCTTGCGTTCCCTGACCAAAGGCTTTGGACACTCGCGCTGCCCACGGGTCTCGGCAAGACCTTGACGGCGGCGAGCCTGGCGTTAAGCCTGCGTGAGGGTTCGCCAACCAACGGGAGTGGCCCTAGAAAGCGCATCATCCTGGTTCTGCCGTTCCTCTCGATCATAGACCAAACCGCGAAGGTCTACGCCGATCTCTTGAAACTGAAGAAGCATCGGCCATCCGTATTCATGCAGAGCCACAGCCTGAGCGAGCGCGTGTACGACACGGAAGAACAGCGGGACGCGGAGTTCTTCCTCGACACCTGGGACTCGGAGATCGTGGTGACGACGTTCGACCAGTTCCTCCTCTCGCTGCTCGGTGACCGCGCACGACATCAGATGCGCTTCCACAACCTGGCCGACGCCGTCCTGATCTTCGACGAGGTGCAGGCTCTACCCACGCAACTCTGGGACATCGTCAACCACGCTTTGACGCAGCTAACGGAGCATCTGGGCAGCACCGCAATACTCATGTCCGCGACCCAGCCCGGCTTCGTGGAAGAGACGGGCAGCCTGATCCAAACTCCCGAGAGATACTATGAGAAGTTCGGCCGCTACCGGCTCGTCCTCAGGCACAAGACTCCCACGAAACTGGAAGATTTTATCGAGAGCGTGCTGGGCCGTCGCGATGAGTTGGAAAGAGAGCGCGTCCTCATCACCCTGAATACCAGGGCCAGCGCGCGAGAAGTTCGGAGAGCCCTGACTGAGGCGGGATGGGGAGCGCCAGTCTACTTCCTCACCGCCGACGTGACACCGAAGGACCGGCTGGCAGTGATAGACAAGATCAAGAAGTACCGGGACGAACCTTGTTTGGTTGTCTCCACGCAGGTCATAGAGGCCGGCGTGGATGTGGACATGAGCCTCGTGATACGGGACTTCGCGCCGCTGGACAGCCTCATACAGGTAGCGGGGCGCTGCAACCGTAACGGAAATTGGGCCCGCAAGGACGTAGAGATCTACCACCTGACCAACGCGACGGGCCGCTCCTTCGCCGAGACGGTCTACACGGTCAGCAAGGGTAGCCCGGACGTCAGATTGGAGGAGACACGCAAGGTTCTGAAATCTTGCGAGATCGTGCCTGAAGAGAACGTACTGGGCATCTGCGACGATTACTTCGCTCGCCTGCGAAACGGCAAGGACCTCGGCCGCCGGCACACCCGCAACTGGGCTTCCCTGGCGGAAGAGCAACCCAACATACGAGAGCTTCTACGGGGAGAGCGTACCGGACAGGTTCAGCTCATAGTCGCCGAAAGGGACGAAGGAGATCTGGTCACCGACATCGAGACGGCCCTGGAAGTGCGAGATCGCTGGGAACGTCGTTGGGCTTTGAGAAATCTAGCCGGACGCATCGCACGGGTTACAGTGTCCGTGTGGGTCAAAGGAGACTGGCATCCCACTGATGTCGCCAACCCACTGGGCCACTACGATTCCACCAAGCCTCTGGAACATCCGTGGTGGATAGTTCGTCCCGGCAACTACGATCCAAAGTCCGGTCTCAGGCTCGAAGGAGACCCTTTTCTGTGAGCACCGAGGTCACAGGCACACTGGTCTGGTACTACGCCATCTGCCCGAGGGAGGCGTGGCTTATGGCGCACGAAATGGAGCCAGAGAAGGAGTTCGAGCTTCTGGCGGAGGGACGACTGAACCAGGAGGCGCACTACAAGCGGGCGACTAAGGAGCTGAGCCTTCCGGGGATGCGCCTGGATCAGGTGCGGCGCGAAGGGGGACGCTTGATCGTCTCCGAGGTGAAGAAGTCTTCGCGCTTTCTGCCCGCCACGCGGTTGCAGCTCGGCTACTACCTTTGGCGTCTCCACGAGGAAGGGATGGAGGCATCAGGCGAGATCCTGGTGCCCAAGGAGCGCAAGCGCGAGACGGTCGAGCTTACGCCGGAGTTGAGGCAGGAGATCGAGAGGACCGTGACGACGATAGAGGCGCTGGTGCGGGAGCCCGCGCCGCCGCCAGCCAAAAAGATACCCTTCTGCAAGCGGTGCGCCTACGCGGAGTTCTGCTGGTCGTGAGGAAGCCGGTTTACATCTTCAACGCGGGTGATCTGGAGCGCCACCAGAATACCTTGCGGTTCTCGACGGCCGAGGGTAGGCGCTTCGTGCCGGTGGAGACGACGAGCGAGATCCACGCCTTCGGCGAGGTGGATCTGAACACCCGTCTCCTCAACTTCCTGAGCCAGAACCATATCCCGCTGCACGTCTACAACTACTACGGCTACTGGTCGGGCTCGTACATGCCCCGCGAGCAGTACGTATCGGGCCACCTGACGCTGGCCCAGGCCGCTCACTATATGGACCACGAGAAGCGCATGGCCCTCGCCCGCCTCTTCGTCCAGGGGGCACTCGCGAACATGGAGCGGGTTCTCAAATACTATCGAGGTCGCGGCGCCGACCTCGCGGCGGCCGTCGATGGCTTCGCCGCGAAGAAAGCGATCGTCGGGGAGCCCGCCACGCCCGAGGAGCTGATGGCGCTCGAAGGCGGAAGCCGCGAGCTCTATTACGGCTGCTGGGACGCCATTCTCAAGGGCGACGGCTTCGCGTTCGAGAAGCGCACGAGGAGGCCGCCGGCGAACAGGATCAACGCGCTGGTCTCCTTCGGCAACAGCCTCATGTACGTGACGGCGTTGAGCGAGATCCACCGGACCCACCTCGACCCTCGCATCGGCTTCCTCCACACCACCAACCGCCGCCGCTACACCCTGAACCTCGATGTCGCCGAGATCTTCAAGCCTATCATCGTGGACCGCGTGATCTTCTCCCTCGTGAACCGCGGCGCCCTGAAGGCCAAAGACTTCCGCGGCGGTAGCGAAGGCGAGGGTGTCTTCCTCACGGAGAAGGGCCGCAAAACCTTCCTCGAAGCCTACGAGGCGCGTCTCAAAGAGACCGTCCAACACCCGAAGCTGGGCCGCGCCGTCTCCTACCGGCGCCTGATCCGGCTGGAGCTCTACAAGCTGGAGAAGCACCTCCTGGACGACGAGCCCTACGAGCCCTACGTCTCCAGGTGGTAGCGTGTTCGTACTCATGGTCTACGATGTCGAGGTGAAAAGGGTCGTAAAGGTGCTCAAGATCGGACGCAAATACCTCAACCACATCCAGAACTCTGTCCTCGAAGGCGAACTCAGCCCCGCCCAATACAAGCAGCTAAAGCACGAGGTCGAGAGGGCCATAAACCCCGAGCACGACAGCGTCCGCTTCTACGTGCTCCGCACTACCCAATACATGACCGTGGACAAACTCGGCGTACCCTCCCGCCCCGGAGACGCCGAAGCCTTCCTGTAAGTCAACCCCCAGTAGCGTCCGCACCCCCGACCTTCGACGAACCCCATTTCACCTGCAAATCTAAGAAATACTCAAAAAACGACGCCAAATGCCGTTACTAAACACGCACCATCGCACTTGCCGAAACACCCGCAGACCGCTATATTCCAGGTTGGTTTGCAGCCTACCTACGAGGATTTGAAACTAGGACTTACGCAGAGAGGGAGTCTGCTACTCTAAAGGCATGAGCTTTACGAAGTTGGACTACTGTCAATACCTGCTTAGCAGCCAAGTCAACTACACCTTGACCCACCTAGCCGAGCACCT
>JAIVIG010000262.1 GCA_020200675.1 Actinomycetota bacterium | reverse complement strand
CTTCGTATCTTTGTACACCTTGCAGCTGTGAGGGTCACGGAGGTGGAGGGCTGCGCGTCGGTTCTATTACGGATAGTTGTATGTCGCGAGCAACTCACCGGCCCTCTCGACGGGCATCGGCCTCCAGAAGTAGTAGCCCTGGGCTAGCTCGGCACCTATCTCCCGCAGGTGCTCAAGCTGTTCGCCACTCTCCACCCCTTCGGCGACGACCTCCAACCCGAGGGTGCGCGCCAGGTCGATCACGGCCCTTACGATCCCCTCGTCCTTGCCGTCCGTCCCGAGACCGCCGACGAAGGAGCGGTCTATCTTCAGGATGTCGATGGGGAGGCGCTTGAGGTAGGAGAGCGGGGAGTGATCCTTCCCGAAGTCGTCCACGGCTATCCGCACGCCCAAATCCTTGAGCCGCCGAAGGACGGCGGCGGAGGCCTCCACGTCCCTCATCAGGGCGCATTCTGTGACCTCGAGGATCAGGCTGCGCGGTTCTAACTCGAACCTCTTGAGGGTGTGCGCGACGTCCTCGACCAAGCCGGGTTGGGTTAACTGCGTGGCTGAGAGGTTCACGCTCATCGTAAGCGGCGGGCCGTTCGGGTAGCGCTCTTGCCACTCTTTAGCTTGGCAGCATGCCTCCCTGAGCACCCAGTGACCGATCCCGACCAGCAAGCCGGTCTGTTCGGCGAGCGGGAGGAACTCCGCGGGCGGTAGCAGCCCGCGCCACGGGTGGTTCCAACGCACCAGTGCCTCGAAGCCGACGATCCTGCCGCCCTCCTCGAGGGAGACGACGGGCTGGTAGTGGACCACGAACCCTTGCTCTCGCTCGGTGGTCTGCCTGAGGGTGTGCTCCATCTCCAGGCGCTCCTGAGCGCGCACCTCCATCGCCTCCTCGAACGCTTGGTGGCGGTTCTTGCCCTTGTCCTTGGCCTCGTACAGGGCCATGTCCGCCCTGCGCAGCAGGCAGGCAGGCCGTTCCCCGGCAGCACCACCGCCGAGGGCGATCCCGATGCTGGAGGTGATGGTCAGCTCGCGCCCGGCGACGGCGAAGAACGTCCTCATCCGCTCGACTAACCGCTCGGCGACGCGGCTGGCCTCCTCGGCATCGGTGTCTTCGAGCACGACGACGAACTCGTCTCCGCCAAAGCGCGCTACGGTGTCCCCGGGTCTGACGAGCGCCCGCAGGCGCCGGCCGACCGAGACGAGCAGGCGGTCGCCGCACTCGTGACCAAGTGAGTCGTTTATGACCTTGAGGTCGTCCATGTCCACGAAGAGCGTGGCGACCTTGCCCGCTCGCTGCTCTGAGCGGGCAAGGGCTTGTTCGAGGCAGTCCATGAGCAGGGTTCGGTTCGGGAGGCCGGTGAGGGGGTCGTGCAACGCCCGGTACTCGAGCCGCTCCTCTAGAGCCTTGCGCTCGGTGATGTCGGTGATCTTGCTGACGTACAGCTCTTGTCCCGAGCGGGTGATCTTGGTGGCATCGGCTGTCACCGTGACGACCTCGCCATTCTTTTTTCGATGCCGGCGTTCCGCGATGAATATGCTACCTTGCTCGCGTAGGTTTTCGGCGTTCCTTAGCTGATTGTCTCGCTCCTCTGGAAGGGTGAGGTCCTGCACCTTCATGCCTTTAAATTCTTCGTGGCTGTACCCGTAGAATTCGCAGGCGTATGGGTTGACGTCGACGAAATTGAGGTCCTCATCAACGAGAAAGATGGGATGACAC
>JAIVIG010000056.1:11813-12736 GCA_020200675.1 Actinomycetota bacterium | reverse complement strand
CCTCAACACTAATACCTTCAAGGTGACACAGATGACCCGCTCAGGCGACGTGCCAGTTTCGGGGAAGATTAGCTACGATGAGGCCTCTAAGACGGTTACCTTCACTCCATCTAGTACTCTAGCCAAGGCGACGACGTATCAGGCGACCGTTTACGAGGCCTGGGGCAATAACCCCGGAGTGGAGGACAAAGCAGACAACAAGCTGTACCCCTCCTACAGCTGGAGGTTCTCTACGGGCGGGAGTATTTATTGGTAGGCAACAGAAAGCAGCGTTAGCAACCTAAAGGGGGTTGCGGGAAAGTGAGGTGGCGCATGAAGCGCATCATTTTGTTGTTGACGGTGGCCACGATGTTGGCGACGATGCTGGCACTTGCAGGCCCATCCTTGGCGAAGAACACCAAGCCAAAACAAGAGACTTACACCGACAGGGTGGAGGAGGCGCAGCAATATTTTGCTCGACCGCCAAGCGCTGAGAATCCCGTGGGGATCAGCATGTTCCGTGGGTTGGCCACCGACATCGAAGACGACCGCGATCTGGGCCTTCCGGGGCAGCTGGATACGAGGATTGCTTACACAGGAGGGGTGCCCGGCCCCGGGGCCACGAATGACATCACTGGCGGCGAGTGGATGCTTTGCTCGCAATTCACGGCTCCGCCTAGAGACGCTACGACGGGCCAGTTGAACGAGCCGCAATGCACCAGCGACTCCCAGATCTCGCTTAGGGGTACTGTGAGCAGTGGTACAGCAAAGTGGGATGATACTGGCACTTATGCCTCTCTTCCCGGCGTCGGACCAGTCTATGCCGGAGAAGCCGAGGTCGAGAGTGTCTTCACTGTTACGGGTGGTACAGTGAATAACAAGCCTGTGAATGGAGGGTCTGGGAAGTTCGAAGGGACGTTAAACCACACCCCCCTCTTGAGTGG
>JAIVIG010000056.1:0-11807 GCA_020200675.1 Actinomycetota bacterium | reverse complement strand
CGTTAAACCACACCCCCCTCTTGAGTGGTAGTCGCCCGATAATTACGGGCACCCTGGAGCTGACATTCTAGGCTGAAAAAGGAGCGAGCTTGATGGCCGGAGTCTAACAGCCCCGGCCCTCTCTTTTTGCCTCTGAGTTTCCGAGAAGTCTAGTCGGAAACCAGCAACGGAGAGCTAAGCCCCTACATGTACCTCGACGGTGGCGCGGGCCACGGGGCGGACGCCCAGGATCTCCAGTGCGGCGCGCGCCGCAGCCTGTTCGCTCTCTTTGATGGAGTTGCCCTCGCCCGAGCCGACCTCCCTGCCGTCGACCGTAACGGCGCTGGTGAAGTGCGGCCGGTGGGGAGGTCCGTCTTTGGCGCGGACCCTGTAAATGGGACGCAGGCCCTCGGCTTGCAGCGTCTCCTGGAGCAGGGTTTTCCAGTCCCGGAGCTCGTCGGTGTCTACCTCGGCGGGGTTGAAGATCTCGTCTATCGTCCTGTACACGAGGTCTTTGTCTATGAGGTACGCCGCGCCGATGATCGCCTCGACCGTGTCGGCTATGACGGAGTCGTTTATCACCGAGCTCTCGATGTTCTCTTCTAGCCCCTCGCCCCGGCCGACGCTCGCGAGAAACGACTTCCGGACCAGATGCGCCCGAATGCGCGTGAGGTCCCCCTCCAGTAGCTCGGGGTAGCCGTGAAACACCATCTCGGCGACCCGGCCGTTGAGCACGGAATCGCCCAGGAACTCCAACCGTCCGTTTGAGTCGTAGGGGTCCGCGACACTGGGGTGAGTGAGGGCGCGCAGCCTTAAAGGTTCCGGTAGTACGTCTATCAAATCTCTTATCGACATATTAGTTCCATATTATTCTATAGTGGCGAAGGCCACAACCACGTTGTGCCCGCCGAAGCCCATGGAGTTCGAGACGGCGGCGCCGAGGTCCGGGACCTTCCTTGCCTCCGTCACGTAGTCCAGGGACTCGCAGTCCTCCGCGATTTTTTCCAGGTTGATGGTGGGCGGCAGAATCTTGTGCTTCAAGGCGAGGGCGCACATTATGCCCTCCGTCGCCCCGACCGCCCCAAAAGAGTGCCCGGTCATAGACTTCGTCCCCGAGACCGCCGCATGCGGCAAAAAGCGCGAGATCGCCCTCGTCTCCGGCCCGTCTCCGGTGGGTGTCGAGGTGGCGTGCGCGTTGACGTGCCCGATCTCCTCGGCGGAGAGGCCCGCGTCCTCCAGCGCGAGGCGCATCGCCCGCTCGACCCCGCGTCCCTCGACGTCCGGGGCCGTAACGTGGTAAGCGTCCGTCGTACGTCCGTAGCCCACGACTTTGGCGATCGGCTCCGCCCCGCGCCGCTCGGCGTGCTCCGGGCTCTCCAGGATCACGGCTCCCGCGCCCTCGCTCATCACGAACCCGTCCCGATCCGCGTCGAAGGGCCGGCTCGCCCGGTGCGGCTCGTCGTTGCGCGTGCTGATCGCCCGTATCGCGCAGAAACCGGCCATGCTGAGAGGGGTTATCGGCGCCTCGGAGGAGCCGGCGATCACCACATCCGCGTCACCGCGGCGGATGAGCTCCAACCCCTCGGCGATGGCCTCGCCGCCCGTAGCGCAGGCGAGCACCGGGCACTGGGTCGGACCGGTGGCTCCCAAAGATATGGCGAGTTGTCCCGCGGCCATGTTCGGCACCATCATGGTGATGAGGAACGGGCTGACCCGGTTGGGGCCCTTCTCGTGCAGGATCTTGTACTCCCGCTCCCAGGTCGAGAGCCCACCGATGCCGCTCCCCATCACGATGGCGACCCGCTCCGGCGTCTTCTGAATGGTCTCGGTTATCCCGGCGCTTTCGGCGGCCTGGATGCCCGCGGCGATGCCGAGCTGAGCGTAGCGGTCCATCCGGCGGGCCTCTTTCTTCGACATGAAATCCACCGGGTCGAAGTCCGAGCACTCGCCAGCGATGTGCGAGGGGAAAGGCGAGGGGTCGAAGAGCGTGATCTCGCCAGTGCCGCTCTTGCCGTGCAGCGCCGCGTCCCAGAAGTTCTCCGTCCCGACACCCAGGGGCGTCACCGCCCCCGTGCCCGTTATCAGGGCGTACCCCCTGCCGTTCGAGGGAGCGTCCGTCACGCCGCCTGGTGCTCCGACACGTAGTCCACGGCCTCCTCGACCGTGGTGATCTTCTCCGCCTCCTCGTCGGGAATCTCCATCCCGAACTGCTCCTCTAGCTCCATGATCAGCTCCACGAGGTCCAGAGAGTCCGCTTCGAGATCCTCCCGGAACGAAGCTTCGGGCGTCACCTCGCCCTCATCCACCCCGAGCCGGTCCGCGGTGATCTCCCTGATCTTCTCCAGTATCTCGTCCCGTTCCATCCTACTCCTCCCTACGACGAATATAACCTCAAAACGGCAACTCACGGGCGCTCACGCCCGCGAGATAGCGCGTAGTGTAGCGCAAATCACCTTATTGCATAACCATCCCGCCGTCCACCGCTATCGTCTGCCCGGTAACGTACGCCGCACGCTCTCCCGCGAGGAACGCCACGACCTCCGCTATCTCTTCGGGCTCCCCGAACCTCCCCACCGGGACCTGCCCCAGGATCCGCTCTTTGACGTTCTCCGGCAACGCCCCGGTGAGCTCCGTCTCCACGTACCCCGGCGCAACCGCGTTGGCCGTGATGCCGCGTCCGGCTACCTCCCGCGCCACGCTCTTGGTGAAGCCGATCATGCCCGCCTTCGACGCCGCGTAGTTGGCCTGCCCCGCGTTCCCGAGCAAACCCACCACGGAAGAGATGTTCACGATCCTACCCCACCGCGCCCGCACCATACCCCGCAAGACCGCCCGCGTACACAGGTACGTGCCCTTGAGGTTGGTCGCGAGGACCTCCTCGAACTCATCGTCTTTCATGCGCAGGAGGATGTTGTCCCGCGTCATCCCGGCGTTGTTTACGAGGATCTCAACTGGTCCGAATGCCCCGCCCACGCCCTTCATCAGCGCCTCGACATCCTCGGAGGAAGCCACGTCGCCCTTGAAGGTCTCGCACCCGGCGCCGGCCTTTCGCACCAGCTCCGCGGTCTCTCCGGCGGCGGCGGCGTTCGAGCGGTAGGAGATCGCCACCTTCGCGCCCTCCTGGGCGAGCCTTACGGCGATCGCGCGTCCTATGCCGCGCCCGCCGCCGGTCACGAGTGCCACCCGTCCCTCCACTACTCCCCCTCCACCCTGTCGGCGAACGCGAACATCAGCTCGGCCTCGCAGGCGCGCTCGCCGTTTACCGTCGCAGCGCCAGTGCCGCGGCCAACCCTGCCCTTGAGGCGCGAGATCTCGACCTGCATCGTCAAAACGTCCCCGGGTATTACCTGCCGCCGGAACCTGACACCGTCTATGCCCGCGAAGAGCGCCAGCTTACCGCGGAACTCCTCGAGCGCCATCACCCCCACCGCACCGACCTGCGCCAGCGCCTCGACTATAAGCACCCCCGGCATCACGGGGTAGTCCGGGAAGTGGCCTTCGAAGAACGGCTCGTTCTGCGTGACGTTCTTTATCCCGACGGCCCTGACGCCGGGCTCTATCTCTTCGATCCTGTCCACTAACAAGAACGGGTAACGGTGCGGTATGAGCTCCCGGATCGCGGCCGGCCCAAGCGGCGCCTTCATCCTATAACCTCTTTTGCCGCCCGGCCCTTTATCTCTACGTCCCTAAAGTCCCGCAGCATCCTGATGAGCGTCCCCCCTCCGGCCTCGACTACCTCTTCCACACCCAACGCCGCGAGCCGCTCCACGACCGCGACCCATCGCACCGGGGAGAGCATCTGGTCCCTGAGCGCGAGGCGTACGTCGTCCGCCTTCGCCAGCACGGCGCCGTCTATACGTGTTGAAGTTGGCCGCGACGATGGCTCCGTTCGCCGAATCCACGGCATCGACGACTTCCCGCGCGCCGGCCCCGATGATCGCCGTCATCCCCCCCGGATTCTGTGCCGACGCCTCCGTCATCAACCGGTCCCTCTCCGCCACGAGCCATATTCCGTCTTCCAGCCCCAGCGAGCCCGCGGCGTAAGCCGCAGCGTACTCGCCCAGAGAGTGGCCGGCCACGACGTCCGGTTTGATGCCATGCTCCTCCAGCTTGTGGAACGTGTCGATAGAGCTCGCGAAGATGGAGAGCTGGTAGGGTAGCTCGCCGTCACCGGCGTCGTACTGTCGAACGGCCTCCCGGATCTCGCCCGAAACCTCACCGCCCGGCGTACCCTGTCCAGGGAACACAACTGCCAAACGTAGCGCCAAAAGCCCTCCGCTCCTAGATCCTGTACAGGTTCGCCGCCCAGGTCAGCCCGAAACCGAACCCGACCGTGACGACGTAACGCCCCGGCTCCAGGCTGTCGAAGATGTCCGGGTAGGAGATCGGGATGCTCGCCGCCGACGTGTTCCCGAACCGGGTCAGGTTTATTACGACCCTCTCCTCCGGTATCTCCATCTTCCTCATCGCCGCGTGTATTATGCGTGCGTTTGCCTGGTGGGGGATGACGTATTGGACTTCGTCGGGGGAGACGCCGTTGCGAGCGAGGAGTTTTTCGGTCATCTCCGGGAAGATCCTGGCGGCGAACTTGAAGACTTCGCGGCCGTTCTGGTAGAGCTTGTTCTGCGTGCCGGGGTGACCGGCCCGCCCCAGGGGTGCCATCCGGCCGTCGGCGCCGAGGATGTGGTCGACGAAGCCGGACTCGCCGGAGCCGCGCTCGAGGACCACCGCGCCCGCGCCGTCGCCGAAGAGCACCGCGGTGGAGCGGTCTTGGGCGTCCACGACCTTTGTCATCGCGTCTGCTCCGATGAGTAGCACGCGCCGGGCCGCGCCGCTCTCGAGCATCGAGTGCGCGACGCTGGCTGCATACGAGTAGCCGGTGCACGCCGCCGAGATGTCCATCGCACCCACGCCGGGGGCTCCTATCGCTTCCCCGACCAGGCAGGCCGCGCTCGGCATCGACTCCGGAGCGGTTGAGGTGGCGCAGAGGATCAGGTCTACGTCTTCGCCCGAAAGCCCGGCGTGCGCAAGCGCCGCCTTCGAAGCGTCGGCGGCCAGGGTCGCGCAGTCCTCGCCCTCGGCGACGAAGCGTCGCTCCTTTATGCCGGTGCGCTCCACGACCCAGGCGTCGTCCGTGTCGAGGACCTTTTCGAGGTCCTGGTTCGTCACGACGCGGCCCCCGAGAGCACGTCCGACGCCCAGGATCTTGCCGGCCGCGTCGCTCAAACCGCGTCCCCCGTTCTCTGTCTGCGATCCGCGGCGAGGGCTCCCTCAAGCTCTTCGACGAGACCGGAGCCGGCGCGAGAGAGACCAGAGAGGGCGTTCTCGACGCCTCTCGCGCGCGAGTTGCCGTGGCCGATGACGACCGAGCCGCGCACGCCAAGCAGGAACGAGCCGCCGTAGTTCTCGGGGTCCACCCGGTCGCGTACGGCGACGAGCCGCGGGCGCAGGATGCCAGCGGCTAGTCTTGCCGCCGTGCTCGAGGTGACCGCTTCGCGCACCATGCCCAGGATCTCGCGCGCCACGCCCTCGGCGGTTTTGAGGACGACGTTGCCGGTGAAGCCGTCGGTCACCAGGACGTCGGCGGCACCGCGCCCGATCTCTCCACCTTCGACATTGCCGACGAAGCGGATGGCGTCGGACCCGGCGAGGAGCATGTGGGCCTCTTTGGCGAGCTCGTCGCCCTTGCCCGGCTCCTCGCCGACGTTGATCAAGCCTACCCTGGGCTCATTTTGTAGGCGTAGGTATCTTCGCGCGAACACGCTGCCAAGGATAGCGAAATTCAGGAGGTCTTGCGGCCGGCAAGTGACCGTGGCGCCAACGTCCAGCAGCAACACAGGCTCGTCGAACGGCATCATGGTCGCGATAGCCGGCCTGCGGCAACCTTCGAGGCGTCCGATCTTGAGGAGCGCCGCCGCGACCGCCGCCCCCGTGCTCCCCGCCGAGAAGAACGCCTCGGCCTCGCCCGCCCGCACCATCCCGGCGGCGACTGCCACGCTCGAATCGGGCCGGGAGCGCAACGCGGCCGCCGGGTCTTCCTCCATGCCTACCACACCGCGAGCGTCGCGCAGAGAGACGTTGGCCGGGGCATCTGCCAGCCTCGGCGCTATCGTCGCCTCGTCGCCGACGAGGATGATCTCATCGTCGGGCAGCTTCCGTGCGACGGCCAGAGAACCGGCGACGATCTCCCCCGGCGCGTTATCTCCGCCAAGGGCGTCCACCGCTACGCGCACGAACGGGGCTCCGCGGCGGAGATGGTTTGTTCTACTCGGTGGCCTCTACGGCGACCACGGTGCGGCCCTTGTAGTAGCCGCAGCTGGCGCAGACCCGGTGCGGCACGTGGGGCTGGCCGCAGTTCGGGCACCCCACGAGCTTGGGTCCTCTGAGGGCGTGGTGCGCCCGGCGCTGGTCTCTGCGAGCCTGCGACGTCTTCTTCTTCGGTACGGCCATTACGTATTCCTCCCTGTCGTTGGTTAACGGTTTTGCTGAGTACTGGAGCCCGAGGCGAAGAGGTCCCCGAGTTCCTGCCAGCGCGGGTCGATCCCGTCTTCTCGGGAGTCCGGCTCCACCGGCTCCGTGCCCGGGCAGAAGACCTGCATCGGCACCTCGCTCGGCAATGCCTCCCGGGCGTAGCGCGAGACGTTGAACTCCCAATCCTCGACGTACAGCTCCGGGTCGTTCGGCCCGGAGAGAAACCCCGAGTCGCCGAACGTAACCTCTAGCTCCGTGGGCTCCAGGGTCCGGTCGCAGTTGGTCATGAGCTTGCAAGTAACCTCGAAGTCGAGGTGCAGGCCCTCGGCCAGGCGGGTCACCCGGACGCGCGCCTCGGCCGTCTCTACCTCGTGCCGGCGACCGTAGAGGTCGAAGGCCGGCAAATCCAAAGCGGCCGAAAGCTCGCGCGAATCACCTACGCCCATTCCCGGGCGCTTCAGTTTGATCAGTTTGTCCATTCCCGTATTTTACTACCCGAGGTTACTCTTCAGGGACGCCTTGGAGCTTCGAGCGGCCGCGCTGGACGGCTTCGAGGAGCCGGGCCAGGTTCTCTTCGAGGTTCGCCAGCACCTCGTCGGCGTAGTCCTCGGCGCCCAGCCGGATCTCGCGCTCGCGGCGCCTGGAGTCTTCCAGGATCTCCGAGCTCCGCTTCTCGGCCCGTTTGAGGACCTCTTCTTCGGAGGTGATCTTCTCGGCCTCTTCCTGGGACTGGCGGATGATGCGGTCGCTCTCGCTGCGCGCCTCGTCGAGCATCGACTGGCGCTCCTTGACGATCCAACGCGCCTGCTTGAGCTCCTCCGGGATGGTCTGGCGCATCTGGTCTATAACGTCGAAGGCGGCGTCACGATCGACCATCGCCGTGTTGCCGAAGCCGGGGAAGCTCCGGGCCTCCTCTACCAGCTCCTCCAACCTGTCTATCAAAACCAGTACGTCCATTTCTATATTCTACCCTCTGTCGCTCGCCGCTGCCTGCCCATTCTCGTTCACGTACAAGTGTCGTACGGTATCCAGTATCTCGTCCGGGACCAGCCCGCGCACGTCCCCTCCGTAGCTGGCGATCTCTCGTACCGCGCTCGACGAGAGGAAGCTGTGCTCCGCCGCCGCCATTATGAAGACCGTCTCGAACTCCGGGTAGAGTATCCGGTTCAGCTGCGCCTGCTGGAACTCCGACTCGAAGTCCGAGCCCGCCCGCAGACCCTTTACGACCACCCTGGTCCCCCGCTCCCGGGCAAACTCCACGAGCAGACCGTCTATGATCTCGACCGAGACGTTCTCTAAAGGTCCCGTCACCTTCTCGATGAGCCGCGCCCGCTCCTCGACGCTAACCTTCGGCCCTTTCTTCACGTTCTTGCCGACCGCCACGACGACGTGGTCGTAGATGCTCGCCGCTCGCCGGATAACGTCGAGGTGACCGACGGTGATCGGGTCGAAGCTACCGGGGCATATAGCGAGCTTCATCGTGTGTTCTTCTGATCGTTCAAGGAAAGTTACGACGGTACCGCCGTAGCGGCGACTCTCCCCTTTCAAGCTCTCCGTAGCCTGCACTGGAGGCGGATCGCCGCTCTCGACCACTACGCGACCGCCGGGCGCAAGCAAAGCCGCCAGACGCTTCAGGACGCCCCCGATCTCTTTCGGCGCGATTTTATACGGCGGATCTACAAATATCAAATTGAATTCCTGTTCTTCGAGAAGGAGCCGCTCGAGCACCTCCTCGACGTCCCCCCGCAACACCTCCCCCCTCTCCGACAACCCCGCACGCTCCAGGTTCTCCCGAACCGCGCGCACCGCCCGCCCATTCTTCTCGACGAACTTCGCCCCGTTGAAACCGCGGCTCAGAGCCTCGATGCCCAGCGCACCCGTCCCGGCATAGAGGTCCAGCACCTCGCCGCCTTCGAAGAACTGGCCCAAAGCGTTGAAGACCGCCTCCCGCACCCGGTCGGAGGTCGGGCGTACGCCGCTCGGGACCGAGACGAGCCGGGTGCCGCGGGCTTCTCCCGCGATGATCCTCATGATGGGGAGTCGGGTAAAACGCTACTCCCGGCCCCCGGCTCACTACTCCCGTTCATTCGCGGAAGAGCCACTCGACGTCCGCCCCGAGCAGCTCTCTTATCTCGCGCCGCAGTGGACGGTGGTCGGGGCTCTTGAGCGTCGGGTCTTTTGCGACGAGCTCGAAGGCGGCGCGACGGGCTTCGACCAGGACCTCTATGTCTCGCAGCAGCTTGGCTATTTTGAGGTCCGGCATTCCGCTCTGGCGGCTCCCGAAGAGGGTTCCCTCGCCCCGGATGGCGAGATCTACTTCGGAGAGCTTGAAGCCGTCCTGGTGTTCGCAGAGCGCCTCGAGCCTCTTGCGCGAGTCCTCGGTCTTCGGGTCGCCGACGAGGAAGCATTGGGGGGGATGCAGACCGCGGCAGACCCTGCCGCGCAGCTGGTGTAGCTGCGAGAGACCGAACCTTTCGGCTCCCTCGATCACGATGGCGCTCGCGTTCGGCACATCCACGCCGACCTCGACGACGACCGTGGCGACGAGCACTTCTATCTCCCGCGCCCGGAACGCGGCCATTACCCGCCGCTTCTCTTCCGCTTTCATCCGGCCATGCAGGAGGCCGACGCGCCTGTCGGCGAAGATCTCCTCGGCGAGCTCCTGGTAGAGCTCTTCCGCCGCTCGGACGTCTTCGAGCGCTTCGGACTCTTCCACCAGAGGGCAGATGACGTAAGCCTGGCGGCCCTTTTCGAGCTCTGCGCGCACCGCCTCGTAGGGCCCGTCCCGCTCCGGCAGCTCTACAATGCTCGTCTCGACCGGTTTGCGGCCGGGCGGCAGCTCGTCGAGCAGCGAAACTTCGAGGTCTCCGTAGAGCGTGAGGGAGAGCGTTCGCGGGATCGGGGTAGCCGTCATCACCAGCGTGTCTGGGGTCGCGCCCTTCTCTTTGAAGACCGTCCTCTGGCCCACCCCGAAGCGGTGCTGCTCGTCCACGATCACGAGCGAGAGGTCGTCGAACTCGACGCCTTTCTGAATCAGGGCGTGCGTCCCCACCGCCACGTGCGCCTCGCCGCTCTTCACCGCTTCCAATGCTTCCCGCCGCTCCGCGGCGCCCTGCGAGCCGGTGAGGAGCATGACGTTCACCGGGAGGTCCTTCAAGGCCGTCGAGATGGAGATGAAGTGCTGCTCGGCAAGGACCTCGGTCGGGGCCATGATCGCAGCCTGCCCCCCGGACTCTACGGCGGAGAGCAGGGCCGCGACGGCGACGACGGTCTTGCCGCTCCCAACGTCTCCCTGGAGGAGGCGACGCATGGGCTTCTCGGAGCGCATGCCTTCGAGGGCCTCCTCGATCACTCGCTCCTGTGCCCCCGTGAGCCCGAAGGGCAGGTTTTTTAGGAACGGGTTGAGCAGACGCCCATCCCCCCTGTGGCTCCGGCCGGACTCGGTCTTCTCCAGGCGCGTCTTGCGGGCGGCGAGACCGGTCTGGATGAGGAAGAGTTCGTGGAAGACGAGCCGCCTCGTGGCCGCCGCGAGGCGCTCCTTATCGGCGGGAAAGTGGATCTCGTGTATCGCGTCGTGCAGGTTGGGCAGGCCGTGGCGGGCGAGGAGATCCGCGGGCAGAGGGTCGAGGATGCGCCCGGCTTCGTCGAGGGCGCGGTGGACCAGAGTCCTCACTCTCCGCGCGTTTATGCCCTTGTTGGCCGGGTAGACCGGCACGAACCGGCCAGCGTGGGCGGTGTCTCCCACCGTCGCCGGGTCGTCGATGAGCTCCAGGTTCTTGGCTGCGAGCTGCAGTCCGTATCTGCGCTGCACCTCGCCAGAGACGAGGACCCAGGCGTCCGGGACGAGCTGGTTCAACAGCCAGCCGCGGCCCCAGACTGTGGGTAATGCGAGACGAGGTCGGCGAGGGACGTGACGTTCAGGTCTTTTAGCGACGCCGCGATCCTGGGCCCCACTCCGGGGAGATCGGTAACCGGTACGGCGCGCAGCTCCGGCAGGACCGTCCTTTGCGGGAGACCGAGGAGCGCGCGCCGCGCGGAAGCGCTCCCTCCCTGGGAGGCATGCTCCTTATAGGAAGGCCACGCCATAAGCTCCCGGTCCGACGTGCGACCCGACGACCCCGCCGATCTCCGATACGAACTGGCCCTTCACCCCGAGCTCCGTCCTCAGCTCTGTGAGCGAGTCCCAGGCTCTGACGTGCCCGTAGGCCAGGGGACGTCCCGCCTCCGCGGCGGGCTTCGCCTCCTCCAGAAGGGCCGCCATCTGCCGCTTGCGCCCCCGGGCCCGCTTGTGCGGCACGACTTCGCCATCGTCGACGCGCAAGACAGGCCGAAGGTCGAGCGCCGTTCCCAACAGGCGTTGGGCCCGCCCTATGCGCCCGCTCTTCTCCAGGTACTCCAGCGTGCCGACGGCGAAGAGTATCTTGCAGCGTCGTATCGCCGCCTCGACCGTTCTCTTGACCTCCTCGAAGTCTCCGCCCTCGTCGATAACGCGTAGCGCCTCGAGCAGGATGAGGCCCGACCCCATCTCCGCGCTCTTCGTGTCCACGACCTCAACCGGTCTGTCGACCATCCCCGCCGCCATCACGGCCGAGTCGTAGGTCCCGCTGAATTTGCGCGAGAGCGTCAACACCAGGACGTCGTCGTACGCATGGAGCGACTCGTAAGCCTCGACGAACGCACCAGCGGGAGGCTGCGAGGTCGTCGGGAAGGCGGTGGACCTTTCAAGCTTCTCGTAGAACTGAGCGTTAGAGAGATCCACCTTGTCGGTGTACGTCTCCTCGGGACCGAAGGAGAACGTCAACGGCACCACCCGGACGTTGGGGCTTTCCCGCACCTCCTCGGGTAGGCTCGTCGTCGAGTCCGTGACGATCGCGGTCGTCACTCGGCTACCATCTGCAAAGGATACAACGGCTGCCCGCCGTCCTTGACCTCCACCAGCAGATCGGCGTCCAGGCGGCGGATGGCCTCGGCTATCCTCTGCGCGTCCGCCTCCCCGAGCTCCTCCCCCCGGAGCAGGGTTACGATGTCTGCGCCCTCCTCGAGCATCCTCCCGACGAGCTCGAGCGCCGCGTCCTCGACTCCGTCCTCCGCTATCAGAAGCTCCCCATCCAACAACCCGACGTAGGCCCCTTCTCTCACCTCGCGCCCGTCGACCCACGCGTCGCGCACGGCCCGGGTGACTTCCGCGCAGCGGAGCCCCTGCGATATCTCGCGCATCTCCTCGACGACCTCGTCGGGTTGCCCCTCGGGTTCGTAGCCGATCATCGCCGCCAGCCCGCACGCGATGCTCGTCGTAGGGACGACGTGGGTACGAGCCTCGACGAGCTCTCCTAACCCATCCGCGGTCGGGACGACGT
>JAIVIG010000322.1 GCA_020200675.1 Actinomycetota bacterium | reverse complement strand
GTAGTCCGCCGGCTGTTTGTCGAAGAGTTCCCAGCTAGGCAACGAGACGACCCGCACGGCGACTCCCTCGGCGGCGAGTTCCTTGCCCGCCTCCAGGGCCAGGTGTGTCTCCGAGCCGGTTCCGAGCAGGATCACCTCGGGCGTCGCGGCGCTCTCCCACAGCACGTAACCGCCCCTCTGCAGCCCTTCCGCCGGCGGGTAGACACTTCGGTCCAGCACGGGCAGCTTCTGGCGGCTGAGTACGAGGACCGTGGGGCCGGTGTTGTTCAGGAGGGCGGCGCGCCAGGCCTCGGCGGCTTCGGTCGCGTCGGCGGGACGGATCACGGTCAGGCCAGGGACGGCGCGCAGGTTCATCAGGTGCTCGATGGGCTGGTGGGTGGGGCCGTCCTCGCCGAGGCCGATGCTGTCGTGGGTGAAGATGTAGACCACGCGGAGGCCCATCAGCGCGGCCAGGCGCATGGGCGGACGCATGTAATCGGCGAAGGTGAAAAAGGTGGCGGTGTAGGGGATAACGCCGCCGTGCAGCGCCATGCCGCCCGCTATCGCGCCCATCGCGTGCTCGCGCACGCCGAAGTGCATGTTGTGACCGCAGTACTCGCCCCAACCGAAGTCACCGTAGCCGGTGATCGTCGTCTTGGTGCTGGGGTCCAGGTCCGCCGATCCCCCGGTCAGCCCGTGCACGTGCCCAACCAGGGCGTTTAGCGCCTCCCCCGAAGCGCTGCGGGTGGCCACGTCCGTGCCGTTCCTGGCGAACAGCCCGTCGAGCCCCGCGTCCCACCCGGCGGGGAGCTCGCCGCTCGTCTCCGCGAGAAAGCGCGCGGCTTCTTCCGGGTGCGCCCCTTCGTAGGCGCGCAGCCGCTCCTCCCAGTCGGCCTCGTATTCACGGCCGCGCTCGACCGCCCGGCGCGTGTGTGAGAGCACCTCGTCGGGCACGTAGAAGGCGGGGTCTTCGGGCCAGCCCAAGGCCCTCTTCGCGGCGCGCGCGCCCTCTTCGCCCAAGGGTTCGCCGTGCGCCTTCGAGGTCGCCTGCTGCGGGCTGCCGTAGCCGATCACCGTCTTGCAGACGATCAAGGAGGGTCGCTCGGCGTCGGCCCGCGCCTCGCGGATGGCCGCGTCCACGGCGTTGGCGTCGAAGCCGTCTATGGGCCCGACGACCTGCCAGCCGTAGTCTACGAAGAGGCGGGCGACCTTCTCGCTGAAGCCCGACTCGGTCGCGCTCGCGAGCTGGATGTCATTATCGTCGTAGAGGTAGACGAGCTTGCCGAGCTTGAGGGTGCCGGCGAGGCTCGCGGCCTCGGCGGTCACACCCTCCTGCATGTCCCCGTCGGAGACGATGGCGTAAGTGTAGTGGTCGACGATATCGTGATCGGGGCGGTTGTAATGCTCGGCGAGGAAGCGCTCGGCGATCGCCATCCCCACCCCGTGGGCGAAGCCCTGGCCCAGCGGCCCGGTGGTCATCTCCACGCCGGGCGTGTGCCCACGTTCGGGATGGCCGGGTGTTTTCGAGCCCCACTGCCTAAAGTATTTCAGCTCCTCCAGCGGCAGGTCGTATCCGGTCAGGTGGAGCAATGCGTAGAGCATCGTCGAGGCGTGGCCGGGCGAGAGAACGAAACGGTCCCGGTTGGGCCACGCGGGATTGGCCGGGTTGTGCGCGAGAAACCTGTCCCACAGCACGTACGCCATCGTTGCCGCACCCATCGGTGTTCCGGGGTGGCCGGAGCCGGCCTTCTCGACCGCGTCCACGGCCAGAAAGCGCAGAGCATTTGCACAATCTCGGTCGAGCAATGCGTTATCGGTTTTCATGACTTCTCAACTTCCTTTCGTTGGCTGGTCGACGAGGTCATCCTCGTATATTTCGAGCCCGTAGCGCGCCGCGCCGATGAGCGCGACCTTCGGGTTCAAGATCACATGTACCGGCACGCGGCCCAGCAACCCGGAGAAGCGGCCCTTGCACCCGAACGCCTCCATGAAACAGCCGCGCTCGAGAACGGGCAGGACGCGCGGCGGTATCCCGCCGCCGAGGAAGACGCCGCCGGTCGCCATCACCGTGAGGGCCAGGTTCCCGGCCTGAGCACCCAGGGCGGAGACGAAGACGTCCAGGGCGGCGACGCAGAGCTCGCATGACGCATCGGGGTCCGAGGCCGCCTCCACGATGATCGGCGTGGGATCCTCGGCGGCGGCGAGCTTCCCGGCGAGCCAGGACGGCTCCTCGGCGTGCCCGATCTGCTTCAGGTATCCGTAGATGTTGGGGAGTCCCTGTCCGGAGCAAACCCTCTCGTAGCTGGCGTGTCCGAAGCGGTCCAGGAGATACCGCAGCAGTCCCATCTCCAGCTCGCCGGTGGGCGCGAAGTCGGCGTGGCCGCCCTCGGAGGGATGGGCCCGGTAACCAGGTCCTTCCCGAGTCAGAAAAGCCTCCCCGAGCCCGGTGCCCGGTGCGATCACCGCCAGGGCGCCCTCGGGATCGGGCGTCCCCACGTTCAGGGTATGGAGGCCCTCGGACCCCAAGAACGGCGCGGCGCGCGCGATCGCCTCCAGGTCGTTGAGCAAGCGAACCGATCGTAGACCCAAGGCATGCCCTAGACGTGCCTCGTCCATCTTCCAGGGAAGGTTCGTGGCCGCGGCCCCGCCGTCTGCCACCGGGCCGGAGACGCCGAAGCTTGCGCGGTCCACGGGCAGGTCGGTTTGCGCCAGAAACTCGCTCGCGAGAGCCTCGAGGCTCGGGTAGCGGGCGCTCGGGAAGGCCTCCTCCACCAGCGGTGCGTACGGCCCCTCATCGGGAGAGAAGATTGCCAGGGCGGTCTTGGTGCCGCCTATGTCACCGGCGAGCAGCATACGGTTACTCTCCGCCTTCTTCGACCCGCGCCCATGGTTGCTCTTCGGCGTCATGGGAGCGCGATGGGGGGTAGGCCCGCGGTTCTCGCGTTGTCGAGTCTCTCCGGCGAGCAAGCGAGCTTCCCGTTGCTCGGGAACCCCATCACGCCGTACTCGTTCTCTGTGTCCGTCATCCTATCCCTCCGTGTCTAGCCATGCCTGTCCGGCGCCCGGTCGAGCGCGACGCTGTTCATGCACCACCGCTGCCCACCGGTCTCCCGCGGCCCGTCGTCGAAGACGTGGCCGAGGTGGGAGCGGCAGCGCGCGCAGCGCGCCTCGGTGCGGACCACCCCGAGCGAGCGGTCCTCGACCAATTCCACGGCGTCCGGCGAGACCGCCTCGGTGAAGCTCGGCCAGCCGGTTCCCGAATGGAACTTGGCCCGGCCGTCGAAGAGCGCGTTGCTGCAGGCCGCGCAGCGGTAGAGGCCATCCTCGTCGGCGTCTACGTACTCGCCGGAGAACGGCGGCTCGGTGCCCGCCTTGCGCAACACGGCGTACTGCTCAGGCGAGAGGCGCTCGCGCCACTCCGCGTCGCTGCTCGGCACCGGTCGAAGGGCGTCGTCGGTCTCGGGCTGGGTGGCCGCCCCCACCGAGCAGGCCACGCCGGTCCCCGCCAGGCCGCAGTAGCCGCCCGGCACCTTGTGCAGGTACTGCTGGTGATAGTCCTCGGCGTAGTAGAAGGGGCCAGCAGGGGCGATCTCCGTGGTGATAGGATGGAAGTTAGCGTGCCGCAGGGCGTGGTCGTACGCGTCGCGCGTCGCCTCGGCGGCCCGTCGCTGATCGTCGTCGGCGTAGTAGACGGCGGAGCGGTACTGCGTTCCGGCGTCGTTGCCCTGCCGCATACCCTGGGTCGGGTCGTGGGCCTCGAAGAAGATCGTGAGCAAATCCTCGTAGGAGACCTTCGCCGGGTCGAAGACGGCGAGCACCGCCTCGGCGTGCCCGGTGCGGCCCGAGCAGACCTCCTTGTAGGTCGGGTTCGGCGTGAAGCCTCCCGCGTAGCCGGCGGCGGTCGTGTAGACCCCATCGGTCCGCCAGAACAGGCGCTCGGCGCCCCAGAAGCAGCCGAGCGCGAACACCGCCGTCCGGAGGCCGTCGGGGAACGGCGGCCGGATCGGCGGCGTGCCGAACACGGCGTGCTGCGCGGGGACGGCGAACGCCGGCCGGTCGCGGCCGGGCAACGCCTTGCCGGGCGTGATCATCTTGGATTTGCGGCGGCCAAAAAACATTCTCTTACCTCCGTAGATTTCGTGGCTCTCCCCTGAGTCGGTCGAGGATGGAGCCGTTCGGGCGTCGGTTCGTCTATCGTCAGGCCCCTTGTCCCGCGCTCTGCATGAGCCCGCCGTCCATGTAGTAGGTGGACCCGGTCACGTAGTCGGCCTCGTTGGAGGCGAGAAAGACGGCGAGGCGGCCGATCTCCGCGGGGAGGGCGGCGCGCTTCCAGGGGATGCTCTGGACCTGCTGCTCGCGGAACTCGGGGTCGTCTATCGCCTCCTGGTTGAAGGGTGTCAGCACCATGCCGGGCCCGATGTTGTTGACGTTGATCTTGTGCGGGGCGAGTTCGAGGGCGAGGGTACGGTGAGGTTGCGGATCGCCCCTTTGGAGCAATCGTAGTCCGCAGCGCCGGCCCGGGGCTGCTCCTGGTGGACTCAGGTGATATTGATGATCTTGCCTCCCTCGCCAGCTTCTTTGCGGATGTTGATGAACCGCCGGCAGCAGTAGAAGTAACCGTAGACGTTGGTCTTGATCGCCCTGTCCCAGACCTCGGTGGACAGGTCGGCAACCTCGGTGCCGACCGCGTCCACGCCGGCGTTGTTCATGAGGATGTCGACGGTGCCGAACTCCTCGACGGCGCGGTCGAACATCTCGCCGACCTGATCTTCGTCGCTTACGTCGGCCCCCACCACGATGGCGCGGCAGAGCCGCTCCAGATCGAGGGTGGGAGGGCTGGTACCGAAGGCCCTGCGTGACTCTTCCCTGGCTTCCGGCGAGCGCAGGAGCGTCTTCGACGGGATGCAAGCCCAGTAAGCGCACTCTCCGCCGATGAGCTCCTTCTCGACGACCGCGACCTTCTTGCCGGCCTTTATCAGCTTGCCGGAGACCACCTCGCCGCCGGGTCCCATGCCGAGCACTATCGCGTCGAACCTCTGTGCCATCTTCTCTCCCCTCACTGCTGTTCGGCTGTGTAGCGTTTGTATGTATGGCGTAACCCAGGAACGTACGTACTTCAGTATCGTTCCGAAATGTTGCCAGAGGCTTACACGTTACTTACATTTCTCTTACGGCGTGCTATTTTCGGAGCGGTCCCGGGACAGCGCTACTACCACCAGCTGTACGAGCCCAAACTCGGGCACTAGCTCGCCGGAGCTGGCGCACCTCAAAGAGGGGTATGGGCAAGCTGATCTATGCGAAACGGACTCGGTCCGCGGTGCCGGAGCCCTTACGTGAAAATCCACATCGAACCAACCAAAGAGCTTGAATCGTCGGAGGAGGCGAGACGACTAATCCTCGCCCGAGTCCGGCGTACCCGGACTCGGGGCCTAACCCTCAATGCTTCAGATCGTAATATTAGTCTTGCGAGGATGCCACGCCACCCGTATTCGGAAGCGCTGCGCCGCCCGTGTCCGGAAGAGTTGGGGCGGAAACCTCGGGATCAATGGCAGCGGCGACTATCGCGGCGCGAACGGGGTCGGGGAGGTATGCGGCGAACAGCAGTATGAGCGCCCACGTCGGGAGCACCGTGCGGCCGGTTGTGGGTTGCACGAGCGTGATCAACAACAGTGCCGCGAGGCTACCCCATTCCAACCCCAGGAGCGCATGGTCCAGGAAGCGGTGCGGCATCGGCTCCGCCAGCAGCGTTGGGTTAGCCGACTGGTGCAGTCTCCTCCTTGGGCGAGCTCGATGCGATAAGGGCTTCGAGTGGGCATCCCTTGTCCCTTCTGGAGAGTGTGAAGTCCACCGAAAATACTATCGCGGGACGTAGAGAATTCATCAAAGAAGTCAGTCAGAGACGACTCAGCCTGCGTAAACGTTATGACTCTACCTGCCCTACTCACTCAACCGCGTGCAGGTTCAGGGTAAGACCCACACAGCGGTTGAGCGTATTCACGAGAGGCGAACGTGCCAGAGTGGTCTGCCAAATCTCCTCCAAGGTTTCCTCGTCAGCATCGGCACTTGCGTACAGAGTGCAGGAGATCGTTTCGAAGCCGGGGTGACCTTTCTCGCCCACGACACCCAGATAAACGAGGGGGTTATTGAGCCGACCGAAGATGCTGGCTTCCATCGCATCAACCTCGACGCCGCGCCGCGCGGCGTGCGACGCGAAGCCGCTGATGAGATCGCCCCCCAGAGCGCCGAGCAAATATTCTACTGCATCAGGATGTGCGTCCGCTTCCCTGAAGCTGGCTTGCCCGCCGACGGTGAAAGCATGATTACGTGTGTAAACCGTCGCCCAACCTTCATCCATCCAGCTCACACGGGATGTCCAGGCATAATCCGTGTTATCCACTGGTGCATTCAACCCTTACGCAGAGCGCGGCGGTCTGACGGTCCGAATAGGCGAATGCCTCTACCTCTCTCGGCCTTCCCGAGTAGCGCGGCAGCGTCGACGAATAACATCCCACCGATGTGGAGCAAACCGGCGTTGGTCACGATGATCTCCTCACATACAAACGGTCGTCAGCCAGTCCCTGGATAGTCGGCCCTGAGCACCGCGGCCGCCTGCGCCAGCGCCTCCAACTTGCGTACGGCTACTTTGACGCTATTCATAGGCCGGCTGGAAAACGTGCCAAAGCCACAATCGGGATTTAGGAAGATGCGCTCCGGCGG
>JAIVIG010000055.1 GCA_020200675.1 Actinomycetota bacterium | reverse complement strand
CCCGGCACCCCAGAAGACGCCTTCGAGACCCTGAAGTCCGGCGGCAGCGCGATGAGCGACATGGAGGACATGTCCGACATGGACATGGGCGGGATAGAAGACACAAGCGGCATGTCCGGGGAGAGTGGCGACGTAGTCCCCGCCGAGTGGCCGCCGGACCTGGTTTACCCGATGTATCTCGTTAACGGCAAGCCCGCCGAGGAGGCGGAAGAGTTCGGGGTGCGGCAGGGGGACAGGGTGCGGCTCAGGTTCATCAACCCCTCAGCATCCACGATCTACCGTGTAGCCTTGGAGGGGCACCGCATGACCGTGACCCACACCGACGGCCAACCCGTCGAGCCGGTGGAAGCCGGCGTGATCCGCATCGGCATGGGCGAGCGTTACGATGTCCTCGTGGGCGCCGACAACCACGGCGTCTGGCAGCTCGCCGCCCAGGCAGAGGGGACGGAAGGTATCGCACGGGCTATCCTCCGCTACGAAGGTAGCTCCGGCGAACCGCCCCCGCCCGACCGCAAGCCGCCTGAGCTCGAGGGTCGGATGCTGCTCTATAGCATGCTCGAGGCCACGCCAGAGGCGAACGCACCCCCGGAGGAGGAACCGGACGAAGTGGTGCCCGTAACCCTCGAGGGCGACGAGGAGCGGTACGTCTGGACGATCAACGGCGAGGTCTTCTCTAAGGCCGACGAGATCGCCGTAGGGCGAGACCGGCACGTCCGGTTCGAGTTCGAGAACAAGACCATGATGCCGCACCCGATGCACCTGCACGGCCACTTCTTTAGGGTGGATAACGGCACCGACCGGGGGCCCATGAAGGATACCGTCCTCGTCGAGCCCATGCAGCGGTTGAACATAGATTGGGTCTCGAACAACCCCGGCGGCTGGGCCTTCCATTGCCACAACGTCTACCACCAAGAAGCGGGCATGATGCGGGTGGTGAGGGTCGCCTAGCCGGCCGCGGACGGTTCCGGCCGTAGAGATAGCTCGGGTCGTCGTTCCGAAAGCGTAGAAACGAAAGCGGGGCTCGGCGCCTCCGCACGTGGGGTGCCGCGTTCCTGTGTACGGGAGAAGCGAGAGGAGGTTGGTTCGCGTGCGTGCCAATAGGTTGATCGTCGGGGTTCTCAGCATAGCCCTGTTAGCGATTGGCGTAGTGCTCATAGCGTACTTAATCATGGAGCTGGGCTCCGGCAACACCGCTACGAACAGTAGCGATCCGGGTGTCTTCAACGTCCCCGAGGTAGAAACGACGCAAGAAACGCAAACCGGAGGCCCCGAGGATAAGACCCTCAGGGTGAGCATACCCAGGATGGCCCGTGTTGCGGACGCCGCCGTACCCGATGCGGACGGCGACGACGAGGAGGCGCTCGGCCAGAACGCCGCCATTCACCTCAAGGGCACAGGCTTCCCCTGGCAGGAGGAGGCGAACGTGTACCTCGCCGGACACCGCCTGGGCTACCCGAGCACGCCTAGCTTCCTCGCCTTCTACGACCTCGACGCCATGCAGGTAGGCGACGAGGTCTACGTCGAGGACGCAAACGGCAAAGAATACACGTACCGGGTCTTCGACAACTTTGTCGTGGGCCCAACCGACCTCTGGGTAACCGAGACCGTGCCGGGCAAGAACATCCTTACGCTCCAGACTTGCACGCTGCCCGACTACTCGCAGCGGCTTATCGTACAGGCCGAGCTTGTTAACGAGGCCTAGAGTCAGCCGGCGCGCGAGTCGATCCGCACCACCGCCGAGCGTCTGGCCGTTGACAGACAATCCATGGTGGTAGAGAATGTTTCGTATACCCTATGGGGGTATGCAAGGTATCGAAAGGAGTGGTGATGAGCCGGGTAACTAAGCTCTGGTCAGGGTTCTCCGGGTTGAGTGAGCAGGCCTTCGTCGCCCTTGGTCTCGGGGCCATCTTCACGTCCCTCGGCGGTATTTACTGGGACGTGACGTGGCACGCCACGCTCGGACGAGAGTCTTTCTGGATCGCGCCGCACCTGTTCGTGTATTCGGGGGTCAACGTTCTCTTGCTTTCCGGTCTTGGGGGGGTCGCGCTGGCGTGGCGACACGCAGGCTCGCTCCGCTCCTCCTTCGCCCACGGGGTCGGACCCGGCTTCGTCGTTGCCGCGCTGGGCCCGGCTATCCAGATAACCGCCGCCCCGTTCGACGACCTCTGGCACAGGCTGTACGGCCTGGACGTGACCATCTGGAGTCCCCCGCACCTGATGGGTATCGTGGGCGGCATGGTCGGGATATACGGCCTGCTCGCCGTTCTGAGGGCGGAGGTGCCCACGCGTGACCCGCGCCCGCTGTGGCGCGGGGCGACGGCAAACGAGGTGATCGGTATCCTGCTGTTCGGAGCCGCGCTCTCGCTCTCGATGTTCGCCCTCGGTGAGCTGGACTTCCACCTCGAAGGGCGCGACGCGTTGTTTTACCCAATGCTGGCCGGTACGTTGGCCGCCGTCCCCCTCATGGCCGCAGCCCGCTACGTCGGCCGTCCCGGCACGGCGACCGCGGTGGCGCTGACCTACACCGTCTTCCGGCTTCTCGTCCTGCTCCTCATCTGGGGGATGGACTCGGCCGAGCACCTTACCCCGCCCGTGTTCGTGTTGGCTCCGGCCCTGGCGATCGACCTCGCGCTCTACCTGACGAGGCAGCGCGGCGTGCTCGTCGCTGCGCTGCTCTCGGGCCCGGTGCTGCTCCTGGGCGAGTGGCTCTCCCGGGCGGTCTTCGGCGGCCCGGCATGGGAGCCGCTAGAGGTCGCTACCTCGCTGGCAGTGGTCACGGCGGTAGTCGCGGCCGGGGCACTCGCCGGAGATCGATTGCAATCGTCGATGGTGCCCCAGAGCGTCGGCGACCGGAAGACCGGAGAAGAGACGCCCCACTGATGCCGCTGCTCGCGTCCTACGCGGGCCTCTTCGTCCTGGGCTTCCTGGCCGCGACGGTGCTGCCGCTAAATTCGGAGGCGACGTTGGCCGCCGTAGTCGCCACGAGCGACAGCTCGTCGCACCGGTTCTGGTGGCCACGGCGGGGAACATATTGGGCGCCTGCACGACTTACTGGCTCGGCCGTCAAGCAGCGCGGGTCGTTGTTCGCCACCGCGAAACCACGAGTAAGGAGACGCGAGCGGCCCGGCTGCTCCAGCGCTACGGTGGGCACACGTTGCTGCTGCGGCATTTTTAACACCGGCTGTAACGCATCAGGTATATGATTAGTCGTATGTTATGGGTTATACCATTTGAGAGGAGTCCCGAGCATGACGCAAAGAAACGTTGTTGTCTACGTCCAGCCCGACTGACTGTTCTGCGGTACAACTGAGAAGTTTCTCAGCGAGCACGGGGTAGAGTTCACCACACGGAACATAGCAGAAGATGAGGACGCGATAGCAGAACTAGAGCGCATGGGCACTATGACTACACCGGTGACCGTGATAGACGGCGATGAGGTAGTCGTGGGCTTCGACCGCGAAAAGCTGTCACGGTCGCTAGGGCTCTGAGACCGTACGTGCTGTAAGGGGATACTTACCATCACTATTATTTGGCTATGTCGAGCGATGTTTCGAGTGCAGGCTGTTCCGGCGGCAAGCTGACCGACCACGTATCCATCGGGGTACTCACGCGAGTCGTTCCACGGTTCGTCGTCGACGAAGTGCTGGCGGAGACCGGCCGAGTGGAGAAACGCACGCGGTCTCTTCCTGCTCATGTGGTCGTCTACTTCGTTCCGGCGCGGGGGTGCAACCCAGCCAGAGTGACCGTGACGAGCCGGCGGACCGCGGCCTTGGACGGCAGGCTGCTGGCCGCCGTGAGGGCGTGCAGACAGTAGCTCGCGAGTTCGTCAGGCGCGACATCGTCCCGGACGTCGCCGGTCTCTGCGCCCTCGGTCAGCAGGTCTTGGATCATGTCGCGGAGCTGCTGCTGCGCTCGGGCGACGTGCTCGTCTCGATGCAGGAGTGCCGCGAGTTCGGTGTCGTGGTGCTGAGACTCGTGGGAGATGAGCGCGTAGGCCTCGAGTACAGCTTCGAGTCGCTCGCCAGGGTCGCCAGCCTGGTCTTGGACTTCGGCGAGATATTCGAGGTGGCTGGTGATCTGACGTTCGTGCCAGGCGAGCAGGATCGCTTCGACGCCCGAGAAGTACTTGTACAGCGTCGCACGTCCGATGCCGGTCTCCTCGGCGATCCGCGACATCGTCACCGAGCGCAGCCCGTGCTCGGCCACAAGGGCCGCAGTGGTGTCCAGGGTCGCGTCGCGCACCGCGCGGCGGTGCGCCTCGATCGTCTCGTTCCACAGCTTCGGCACCACCCCACTATACAAAAGGCTGCCTCGTATCTCGGGCCGTTACACTCGGCGGGACTTATCCGGCGGAGCGGACGGGTCGGTTTGGCGATCGCGTCTTGTTGCTCTTGAGGACTGCGTGCGAACGATGCTCGCGTCGCGAGACGGCGGGCGCGACGCCGGATCGTGGGGTGTTTGCTGGCTCCCGCGGTGGGGAACGTTGCGGTAGATCATCCTTTATCATTTGGCTACATCTCAGAGAGGTGGAATATGGCAGCGCAGGCCGAAGACATCAGAAGGCTCAAGGAGCGGCTGGAGGGGCATCAGAGGCCGGTGCTCTCGGTGTACCTGAGCGTGAACGCTCGGATCCCGGAGAACCAGGGGCAGGCCTACAAGGTGCGCCTCAAGGATGCCTTGAGGGAGATGGAGGGGGTACCCGAGGAGTTGGCCAGGCGTGTCCGGGAGTCGGTCGAGCGCCAGGTGCATCAGCACGCGCGCACCGTGATCTTCTTCGCCGCCGAGGACGGGCTCTTCGAGCGCTACGATCTGCAGTTGGATCTCCTGGAAGCCTACCGTTTCGGGAAGCCGTACCTGGCGCCGCTCGTCCTGGCGCTCGACGAGCACGAGTCCTACGGGGTCGCGCTCGTGGAGGCCGAGGAGTTCCGCTTCTTCGTCTCCGCCCCGATGGGAGATCCCGACGAGGGCAGCGAGAGGTCGAGCAGCGGCTACTTCAGGGAGGTGGACCTCAAGCCCCAGGGTCTTTATCCTGTGGGCGGCGGTTCGACAGACATGGACCCGGCCGGTCACACGCAGCAGTCGCACATACACCGCTTTTTCAAGCAGGCGGGCGAAACCACGCAGAAGCTCATAGCCCGCGACAACGTCAAGAACCTCATCATCGCCGGTACCAAAGAGAGGACCTCCGAGTTCCGGGACGCGCTCCCCGAGCCGGTAAGAGAGAGGGTCGTCGCCGAGGGCCGGGTCGCCACCAACGCTCCCGAAGGCGAGATCATGCAACAGTTCGAGGAGATCCAGCAGGAGGCTGAGAGGAAACGCGAGGACGGGCTCATCGAACAGGCCCGTGAGAATGGGGTGCGCGGCGTCAAGGACACCATCGAGGCTCTGCAGGAGGGACGGGTCTTCCACCTCATCGCCCTCTTCGACCTGGAAGGCGAGATCCGCTGGTGCGACCACGACGAGCTCGCCGTCACGAACATAGCGCAGAAGGAATGCCCCTACTGCGGCCGGGACACGAGGGTACGTCCCCTCACGGACGTCCTCATAGACCTCGCGACCGCCCGCGGCGCCCGCCTCGAGTACGTGCGCGCCCGGAACGACGAGGTCGCCGAGACTCCAAACGAAGACGTCGAGAGGCAGCGCAACCGGGAGAACGCCGCCGACGTCCTGCGTGAGGAGTTCGAGGGACTCGCTGGACTCTTGAGGTATTAGCGTGTCGAGACGTCAGCAGGGGGCTTTGAGAGAGATAGCTCCGCACAAAGGCGACCGGCCGACCGGCTGAAGTGCTGCCGGAGGTGGATCATCGCCTGGGGTTCTCACCACTTGAACGAGAGTTCGAGATCGACGCCCTGCCCGTCGAGGGTGAGATGCCCCCGTGGCTGCGCGGGACGCTCTTTCGCAACGGCCCGGGCACCTGGGAGGCAGGCGAGAGCAAGATGCGCCACTGGTTCGACGGCCTCGCGATGCTCCACCGCTTCGGTTTCCGCGAGGACGAGGTCTCGTACGCCAACAAGTACCTGCGGAGTCCCCAGTACCAGCACGTCCGTAGAGAAGGCCGTATCGGCTACTCCGAGTTCGCCACCGACCCTTGCCGGTCGATCTTCAAACGCCTGACCAGCGCCTTCTCCCCCGAGTTTGGCAGCAACGCGAGCGTCACCGTCCACAAGCTCGCCGGCCGCTTCGTAGCCCTCACCGAGACGCCCCTGCCGGTCGAGTTCGATCCCGAGACGCTGGAGACCGTCGGCGTCCTGGAGTACCGGGACGGTGTAGAAGGCATCGGCACCTCGCCGCACCCCCACACCGATCCCAAAAGCGGCGACGCCCTGAACACCATCACCCACTTTTCCCGAACGAGCGAGTACAGGGTCTTCCGGTTGCCCGCGGGGACCGGGACGCCCCGCAGGAGAATCGTATCCCGGATACCCGCCCGAGAACCCGCCTACATGCACAGCTTCGGGCAGACGGAGCGCCACGTCGTGCTCGCGGAGTACCCGCTGGTCGTGAACCCCTTGAAGATGCTGCTAACCGGCAGACCCTACGCCGAGAACCTCGCGTGGAAGCCCGAGCGGCCCACGCGCTTCCACATCGTGGACAGGGAGAGCGGAGAACGCGCCGGCGTATGCGAGGCGGAGGGCTTCTTCGCCTTCCACCACGTCAACGCCTTCGAGCGCGACGGTGAGATCTTCGTGGACCTCCTCGCCTACCCGGACGACGCCGTGATACGGGACCACTACATGGATGCGCTGCTGTCGCGGCGAGGCCCTACGGCCGCCGCGGAATTGAGACGCTACCGCCTCCGGCCGGGCAAATCCGCGAGCTACGAGAAGCTGTCGGACGAGCCCCTGGAATTGCCGCGTATGAACTACGAAGCCCGCAACGGGCGCGACTACTCCTACGTCTACGGCATCGGTCAGGGCGAGGATCAGGCAAGCTGGCCGGACCGGCTCGTAAAGGTACACGTCCGTGACGGCTCCGCGCTGGTTTGGCGCGAGGAGGGCTGCTACCCAGGCGAGCCCGTCTTCGTGCCGGCGCCGGACGGGCGGAGCGAAGACTCTGGCGTGGTACTTTCAGTCGTGCTCGACGCGGCGTCGGAGACTTCTTTCTTGCTCGTTCTGGACGCGGCCTCGTTCGGCGAGGTGGCGCGAGCGCGGGTGCCGCACCACATCCCATTCGGCTTTCACGGACAGTACTTCGGCGAGGGCGAAACTTAGATCGAGCCGGAGGCGCTGAGCACGACCTCCACGACGAGACCGAGCACGAATAGGGCGCCGAAGCGACGGTTGTGCAGGAATGCGAAGGCGACGTACCACAGCGGCCAGACGTCGGCGCGGTACTCCTCGGGCATGGTCGCGGGCCTGGGGCTCCGGTAGACCGGGACCATGAGCTTGAAGAAGCCGTAGAGCGAAAGGAAAACGACCAGCATTACCGGGGTGAAGAAACCGGTGAGCACGAGGTATGCGACGAGGAGGTACTGGAGAACCATCGTGCCGAGGACGGCGTAGCGGGCGGCCTTCTCGCCCAGCAGGACGGGCAGGGTGCGGATGCCTTTCTCCCTGTCGGCTTCGAGCTTGTCTATGTGCTTGCCGAAGATGATGGCGGTGGTCCCCAGAGCGTAGGGTAGACTCGCGAGCACGACGTCGGCGTTCCACTCGCCGGTGATCGTGTAGTAGCCGCCCCCGATCATCAACGGCCCCCACACCACGAGGACCGCGAGCTCCCCGAGACCCACGTACTTCAGAGGCCAGGTGTATAAGAGCACGAAGAACGCCCCGACCGCGAGCAGGACCAGGACCGGCAAGCCGCGAAGGTACACGAGACACGCCCCGGCCAGGAGCGCGACGAGGCCCGTTCCAGCCGCGTAGAAGAGTATGTCTCTGGCGCTCATCAGGCCCGCCTCGACGGGCTGGACGCCGTATTGGGTGCGGAACGAGTCGCCCGAATCCGCGCCCTTGAGATGGTCGGTGAGGTCGTTGAGCAGGTTGTTCGTCGCGTGGGCCATGAGGAGGCCGAGCGTCACGAGCGACCAGAGGAGCAGATCAAACCCGCCTTGCATGAAGGCGAACAGGCCCGCTATCCCCGAGGAGATCAAGGTGATCACGAGAACCGCCGCCCGGGAGGCGATGAGCCAGCGCGAGACGGGGTCGAGCTCGCGCCACTCCTCTTTAGTAGGGCGCGGGGTCAGCGTAAGCGCTTTGCCCCACATTGCCAGGTTCATCCCGAATGCTCCTCCGCCTTATAGGATCGCCCTATACGGTTATATACCGTGTTCCGGCGGGGCGAGGTGAAGGAGGCTACGCCGTGGGTCCGACGAGGAAGGGTTCCACCTCGTCGGCGGGGAGGGGCTTCGAGATGTAGTAGCCCTGCGCGAGGTCGCAGCCGAGCTCCGTAAGCCGGGCTAGTTGGTCGGCGGTCTCCACACCCTCGGCGACGACCCTTATACTCAGGGAGCGGGCGAGTTCGATTATCGTGGAGACCATCCGGCTCCCGGCGTCGTCCTTACCGAGCTTCCCAACGTAGGAGCGGTCTACGTTCAGGTAGTCAAGCGGGAAGCGTTTCAGGTACAAAAGCGAGGAGTAGCCCATCCCGAGGTCGTCCGCGGCGAGGTTAACCCCCAGAGCCTTCAGCTCCTCGAGCTTCCTCGAAGTCTGCTCAGCGCCGTAACGAACGGCGCTTTCGTTGATTTTCAGGACCAGGGTACGCGGTTCGAGGCCGGTCTTGGCGAGGATGCCGGCAACGTCGTCAACGAGGCCCGACCGGTGAAGCTGCTTCGCGGAGACGTTAACGCTCAGGAGCAAGGGGGCATCCGGCGGCCGAGCCTCTCGCCACGTCCCGGCCTGGCGGCACGCCTCCAGGAGGACCCGGCGGCCTATAGGCAGGATCAGGCCGGTCTCCTCGGCCAGTCCTACGAACTCGGCCGGCGAGATCAGGCCCCGCTCCGGATGCCGCCAGCGCACTAGCGCCTCCGCGCCCAGAACCTCACTCGTTTCGAGGAGCACCATCGGCTGGTAGTGGACCTCGAACTCCTCGTCGGAAGCCAGGGCCCGCCGGAGCTCCCGCTCGAGGGCGATGCGTTCGGCGGCGCGGGTGGTCATGGCCTCCTCGTAAACCTCGTAGCGAGCCTTGCCGCCCTCCTTGGCCCGGTACATCGCCAGGTCCGCTTCGCGCATCAACTCCTCGGGGCTGCTCCCGGGCGAGGCCTCGGAGACGACGCCGATGCTCGCGGTGACGGAGACCTCGCTCCCGACGACCTTGAAGGGCGCCACGAGACAGTCCAGAATTCTCGCTACGACTCGCTCGACCTCCTCCCTGTCGGCCACTTCTTCGAGGAGCACGGTGAACTCGTCCCCGCCGAGGCGCGCCACGGTGTCGCCGGGCCTCAGGCAGGCCGTGAGGCGCCGGGCGGTGGCCACGAGAAGTTCGTCCCCCACCCCGTGCCCCAACGAGTCGTTCACGACTTTGAAGTCGTCGAGGTCCAGGAACAGTACCGCGACGGAGTCTTTGCGCCGGTCCGCGCGAGCCAGAGCGTGGCCCAGGCGGTCGAGGAAGAGGACGCGGTTCGGCAGACCCGTCAGGGAGTCGTGGAAGGCCTGGTGGGAGAGGCGTTTTTCGAGTTCCTTGCGCTCCGTGATGTCGCGGGCGGAGGCGAAGACCAGACGCCTCCCCCCATAGTCGATCGAGCCGACCCCGACCTCCACCGGAAAGGTCGTTCCGTCCTTGCGCCGGTGGCGGTTCTGGTGGAAGTTCACGGTCGCGCCCGGCTCCCCGCGCAGGGCCTTTCTCCACGGCGCGTTCTCTCCCAGCTCCCTCTTCTCCTCCTCGGTGAGCAGATCCTCGACGAAGTCCTTTACCGAGAGCTCGAGGAGCTCTTCCCGCGTGTAGCCCAAAGACCGGCAAGCCTCGGAGTTGCAGTCCATCACGCGACCCTCTTCGTCGTGCACCAGAAGGGCGTCGACCGATTGCTCGAAGAGCTGCCTGAACCGCCGCTCGCTCTCCCGGAGCGCGGCCTGGGCCTTCTGGCGCTCGCTGACGTCGCGGGCGAGGGCGAGCATGAGCCGGCGCCCGCCCGACTCGAAGACGCCGAGGCGGATCTCGACGGGGAACGTGCTCCCGTCTTTGCGCCGATGGGTGCCGTCCAGGGTGATGGGCATGCCGGCGACCACCTTCCCCCACAGCTCCGGGAGACCGGCGGGATCGAAGCCCATCTCGACGTCGGCGACGGAGAGCCCGAGCAACTCCTCCCGCGTGTAGCCCAAAGAGTCGCACGCCCACTGGTTGGCATCCACGAATCTACCGTCGAGATCGTGGATGAAGAACGCGTCCCCGGCGTTCTCGACCAGGCTGTGGAAACGCTCCTCGCTCTGTTTGAGAGCTTCCTGGGCTCTCTTGCGCTCGGTCGTGTCGCGGACGATTACGCACACGACCTCTTTGCCGCCGTAGGAGATCACGCTGACCCCGACCTCGACGTCGACCACGGAACCGTTCTTGCGGCGGTACCTCCGCTCGCCGACGAAGCGGTTCCCCTCCTGTAGGGTGCGCCGCAGGTTGTAGTCCACGTCTTCGGGCGGATGGGCAATGAGGTCGTAGAGCTCCATCCTACGAAGCTCGCCGGCACTGTACCCGAGCATCTTCTGCAGCGACGGGTTGGTCTCGAGAACGCGCCTGGTCGCGGCGTCGACGAGGTAGATGCCTTCCGCAGACTGCTCGACCACCGCCCGGTAGCGCTCCTCGCTCTCCCGCAGGGCCTCCTCCGTCCTCCTGCGCTCGGTGACATCCTCCAACATGCCGATGGCGAGGGGCGAATCGTCGCTAGTTTCGCCGGTGGCTTCTTCGCCACTTCCCCGCAAGAACGAGACCGTCAGGCGACCCCACAGGAGTTCGCCGCTCTTCTTTACGTAGCGCTTCTCCAGCCGATAATGGTCCCGTCCTCCCCTCAGGAGCTCCTCGTAGAGCTTCAGATTCTCCTCCGCGTCCTCGGGATGGATGAGCTCGACGAAGTGGGTGAGAGTAGCGGTGGTACTTTTCGAGCTCCTTCAATTCTTGCGGATCTTCTTCTATTACCCGTGAGTAATGTACCTTTGGCATGCCCTCATTATGACATCAATAAAGCGGAACGGTATTACGGCACCAGCAGCCACCGCGAGGCGTAGTCCCCCTGCGCGCCTCCTCGGTTCATAGAAGTTATCGGCACGAAACGCAAATAACTTTAGTTCGGTTGTGCCGGCAGTCGGCGCCGTGGCAGAGCGGTTCAGCAAATCCTTGCGGGACCGTCGACAGCGGTGAGAGTCTTCCCTTACCCAAGGTATATCCTCGCCCCGCAAGCGAGCTTCGGGTCCAGCTCCCCTCTCCTGACGGCATCGGTCGCGATCTCGACGGCGAACGGTCCGGGACCGGATAGTTTGAGGCGTCGTTCCACGGGGTCTTCCGCGCCGTCCGGCGTCACGATCGCGATCTCGTGACGTCCGAGGAGGGATGCGGTCTCGGACGTCTCCGGGCTACCCGCAAGCGCGGCGAGGGCTCTCCGGGACTCGGCCAGATTCCGGGCGGAGATCAGGAGCCGCGAGATGCCGGTAGCGCCGTTGGGGTGCTCCGCAAACGGACCGCCGGGGACGCGCAAGCGCCGGGGGGTTTCGTCCTCGATCAGGAACGGCAACACCCTGCCCTCCTGCCGGATACGGGCGCTCTTCCACCGTATCTCCGTCCCATCCGGGAGAGATCTTCCGCCCGCGTCGGGACCGTCCAGACCGAATCCTGCCTCCGCGAGCCGCCGCGCGTCGGCCGCAAGATCGTCGGACGCCGCGCAATAATCCACGAGCCCGCCGCCAGTCTCGAGGAACGGCCTCCAACCCCACACGTTGTCCCGCTCATCGGTAGGATCGACGAAAGCAACGAGCTCGAGGTAGGTGCCGTCGGCGAACGGGACGAGGGCGTTGCGGGTCAGGCCGTCGGCGTGCTCGCCACCGGGCGTCACACGGAAGCCCAACTCCTCGTATCCGGCGGCGGCGTCCTCCAACTCCTCGACCAGGATCACCAGATGGTCCAGCCCCGTAATCATTTCCCCCATAGCGTACGGTACGCGCCCGCGCCGCGCTTACCACCGGCGCCGGATTACGCGGGTGATACCATCTCACCGTGGGCAGAGAAGGTCCAGGCGGAGAGCGAGAAGCGGATCCAGCCCTCGCCTACCTCGAAGAGCTGGACGAAGAGACCATGAGCCTCGCCTGGGGACCGGACAAGACGCCCGAGTACCGGCGCCGGATCGTCCTGGCCGCCACGATCTTCGGCCGGCAGTTCGAGGAGCGGATGCGCGAGCGTCCACCCGAAAACCTCGAAGAGAGGGAATTCCAGCGCTTTCTCATGGCCCTGATGAACGCCGTGATCTCTGAGTTCGCCGAGCGCGAAGGAATAGACGAAGCATCAGCGGCGGCCTTCCTGGGCGACGTCAGCACCAGGGACTACGTGCTGGAGCTGAACGAGGTCCTCGAAGAGCTCGCCGACGAGCCGGAAATATCACTCAACGAACACCTCAAGGCCGCCGTCGAGAACCGCGAGGAACACGCCAGGTGGGCCGACCACTGGAGCAGCGGCTAGCGAGCGACGCCCGCTCGACGCGGGATCCCGGGAGAGGTCAAGAGTCGCATCCCCGGGGCGGAGAATCCTCCGGCCGGCGATGCTCCTTCCTCACCTCGATCCGCCGATCCTCCCAACGTTCCAGGGTACGCCCCGGCAGATAGACGATCCGGAGCCACAGAAAAAGCGCGATCGCGAAGAAAGCCAACATCCCCGCAAACTGCCAGATCTCCGTAGACAACAAGGCTCCTCTGCTCGCAAAAGTCACTGCTTGCTACCGCTAGTAATTATACCCGCCTTTGCACGATAAATACCGGCGTTCGTGATCGTTCTCACCCACCTCCAGGCGCTCTTCGCAGCGCATGAAGGCCACCCGCAGCCCACCGCTATCTTTCAGAGCCCAGGAACGAAGAGGTCTGACGATATGCTCTGGCTTTCGGCGCTTCCGGTTCGCGGCGGTCGCAAGTCGTCGATCTTTTCTACTTAAGCATCAAATTCCGGCGCTCTTCGTCGATCGCGACCGACTTCGTGGGGATCAGAACAGACTTGAGCCCAAAAAGTCCCATCTTTACCCTGACGTACTCCGGTTGGTGATTCTCGTTCACGAAGATCTTCTCGACGCTCCCTATCTTTCGTCCCAGAGGGTCGCAGACCACGTACCCTACGTACCTTTCGGGTGCCTCGATCTGCCTGATCGGTCCTCTATCGTCTGCCGCTGCGCGAGTCAATGGCGTGCTCCTCGTAGCGGTATCGTCCATGCGACCGGGGCCGCGAAAGGGGCCCCGGCCGTCTTCGGTTACTTTAAGGTCGCCGCGCCTAAGGGCGGCGGCAAGCGGTTTGCTTACCGTCCATCGCCGCCCGAAGAGCTACCCGTCACCTCGTTGCTCCGGTTGTAGGCTTTCTGGAGGATGTCCTGGGCCACCTCCCGGCCCCCGATCCCAAACGCTATCGCCGCGGCCAATGCCACCGCCCCAAGCAGGATCAGAAACGTAGGCGCCGTCAGCTCGACCGCTATCCCCAGCTCCGTGATCGCCGCGAAGACCGCGTAGACGATGATCGCGTACTGCGCCACGCTCGCCAGAAGGCCACTACCGGTCGCCCCCCGCACTATCCCGGAGACGAAGTTGGCCAGCAGCGCCGCCAGGATCAGGATGAGGATCGCCGCTATGATGCTCGGTATGTAGGCTATGAGCTGCCCCAAGACCGCCGATACCTGCGGGATGCCCAAGGCGTCCGCGGCCATCGTGAGGGCGATGATGAACACGAACCAGAATACCAGCCTGCCGATTACGGTGGCCGGGGTGTAGTTGGTCTGGGCCCGGTCGAAGAACTGCTTTATGCCGCCCTTCTCCATCCAGCCGTCGAAGCCTATGCCCTGCAATACCCGGCCGACGATCGCCTGGAGGACCTTGGCGATTATGTAGCCGATGATGAGTATGACGATAGCGCCCACCAGTTGTGGCAGGAACGACAGGAACGTGCTCAAAGCGTTCTGTAGAGGTTGAAGCAGTGTTTCGTTCATTTGCGTTCTCTCCTTTGTTGTTGTTACCGATTGCCTACTACTACGGCCGTCTGCGGCCGGTCCTGGCGCCCAAAGCGCCGCCTATGGCTCCGCCTATGAACGGCATGAGGAGCGCCAGGATGCCCGCGCCGGTGAGGATCGTGCCCAGGCCCTGCGGGGCGTCGCTCGGAGTGCTGGGCAGGGTCACGCCGCTGAGGTTGTCCAGGAAGCTGAGGCCCAAGAGCGCCCCTATCCCCGCGAGGACTATGGTGACCACCAGCATCAGCACGGGGACCAGGATGCCGTGTTTGAGCCCGGAGCGGCTGGCGAGGCGTCCGGCTACGTAGCCGCCGATGATGAAGGCCAGGAGCAGCGTGATCAGCAGCCCTATAAGGCCCGCCGTTCCGCCCTCCGTGGCCGAGGCGCTTCCTCCGTCGCCCAGGATCGCCCCAACGATTGCTCCGACGATGCCGCTGAGGATCAGACCGGCCCCCAAAGCCGCGAGCCAGCCGAGGATCACGCTGAGCCAGCTCGTTCCTCGGTCGCTCTCTGTACCCCGGTGGTCATCCCCTCGACGATGCGCGCCTTGCTGGCCGCGCTCTTCGCGAGATTCGCCGCGGGACTCTCCGCGAGATTCGCTGCGAGATTCGCGTTCTGCGCGTACCTCTCGGACCGGTCTCGGCCCGTCGTTCCCCCGCGAGTCGGACGATCCCCGCCCTTCGGTTCCCCCGTGCGGACCGTCCATCCTGCGCCCCTCGGCGTCTATGTTCGGCCCGAGCCGCTCCGACCCCGCGTCGCGCTCGCCGTTCTCGCGGTCTATCTGGACCGCGTCTGGGTCGTTGCCGTGGGCCCGAGCCTCCCCGGGCTCCGCGGACCGCGGCTCTTCGTCGTCCCTGTCTCTGCGCCTTCCCACAATCTTCTCCTTTTATGGGCGGGCTATCGACGATCCGCCCCGGTTGCCTCCGGCTACCCGTTCGACCGGGGCTACCCCCCGCCTTGTAGCCCGCTTATCACTTCCTGGGGACCGGAGAACTGGCCGCCCCCGAGGTTCCTTAGCTGATCTAGCATCCCCTGCGGGGCGCCGTTGCTCTCCGCGGTCTGCGCCACCTGCTCCTGGTCCGCCGGCCAATCGACCCCCTGGAGGTACTGTTGTGTGTCTTGCGGGTTGAGGCCACCCAGAAGATCCATCGCTTCCTCCCCATCTATTAGCGGAGCGGGAGCCCGAAGACCCCGCCCCGCATCTGCTGCTCTAGCTGCTCTATAGACTCCCGAATCGCGAAGGAGCCTTACCGCCTGTCGCGCCGCCTCGTCTCGTCCTCGAGGTCGTCGTTGTCGCGCCCGGCGGTTCCGCCGGGCCTCCCGCCGCGACCGGTCGTCTGGTCGTCTACGTCGAGCTCTTCCTTGCGCACGTCCTCCTCGATGACTTCCTCGTCATCGACGACGTCCTTGCGGACCCGGACCTCTTCCTTGACCACAGACTGCTTGCCGACCACGGCCTCTTCCTCGACCACCGGCATCGACACCTCGTCCTCGCCGATCTCGGCCCCGGTTCTCTCCTCGTTGACCGGGACACGCTCGACGTTGACCTCTTCGCGCCTGGTGGGCACCCGGACCTGCTCGCGGTCGGTCCTCACGCGGCTCGTCCTCATCCTCGAGGTCGCTGCCGTGCGACTGATGCACGCCCTCGTCGTCCGCTGAGTGACCGCGGAACTCGCTGGACTCGGTGTCACCCTCCCTCATGCCGGGGCCCACCTTGCCGGAGTCCTGGCGCTCCCTGTCGGGATGTTCCTCGTCGGAGTAGTAGCCGCCGTAGGCGCCCCGCTGCTCGGAAGAATGCCCGTTCTCGAGCCCGTAGTAGCTGCGGACCTCGTTCTCGTACTCGGGCGTGATCTGGCTGTCGTCGTCGAAGGAGGGTCCGTCCTTGACCGCGCTCTTGGGCTGCGAGACCTCGATGAAGCCCCGTTCTCTGTCTATGTTGGCGATGTCCGCCGGGATCAGGGTGGACCTCGTGCCCAGGAAGCCCATCTTCACGCCGATGTACTCCGGCTGGTCGTTCTCGTCGAGGAAGAGATCGTCTACCTTGCCGATCTTCTCCCCGTTATTGTCGTGTACTGTGTACCCGGCGTAATCCTCGTCCGCCGTGAACCGGTCGGCGCGCTCTTCGTAATTAGCCACGAATTTCTCCTTTGCTCGGTGGCCTGTATTGCACGAGCCGCCCGCGCTTTTCGCCGACGGTTCGCTCCAAGGTTTATAGACCCCGCAAGCGCCGTGTAAGACCGTTTACGCCCCGATCCGGCCCGAAAGGTCTGAAAGGTGCAGGTTTTAGGTCCGAAAGGTGTAGGGGCCACGTGCGGAAAAGCGTGTGGGGGCGCGTCGCGGGCGGTTAGAATTGAACGGCGTACGCGAGCCGGCGTTCCTCCATTGCTTCCACCCTTGCGCTTGGGTCGCCGGTTCGCGTTCGTTCCTGGCCCAACCTCGACCAGAACGGTTCCCGCAGGTATATACGGGGGCGCTTGGAGGTAACATGAGCATCCCAGAAGGAGGATAGGGTCGATAGTGTTTAGCGATGGTCCAGGAGATCGTCATGGATCGGGTCGCCAGGATGGTGATGGCCTCCTACGTGGACTACCTCTTGACCAAGGTCAAGGAGACCCAGGCCGAGGAGCGCCGGCGCTTCTCCAGGGAGCTGCACGACCGGCTAGCCCACCAGATGACGGTCGTCACCCAGAGCCTGGACCTCTACAAGTCCCTGGCGGAGCGCGACCCACGCAGGGCGGAGGAGAGGCTGGACCTGGCGCAAGAAACGGCCCACACGGCGCTGGAGCTGATGCGAGCGTTCTCCCACGAGCTTAGGGAAACCGAGACCTCCAACGGGCTGAGGATAGCCCTCGAGAACCTCATGAGGATCAGCATCTCCTCGGACGTCGAAGCCGAGGTGCTCTTCGAGGGCGAGGAGGAGCACCTCCCGGACTACGTGCGCGACCAGCTGTACATGATCCTGCGCGAGGGGGTCAGGAACGCCGTGGCCCACTCGGGCGCCGACAGCGTAACCGTGGAAGTGAAGATCTCCCCAAAGGAGGTCGTCGCCCTCGTCTGGGACCGCGGCCTCGGCTTCGAGACCTCGGAGGCCGTCACCGAAGGCATGGGGCTCAAGTCGATGCGGGAGAGGGCCGAGCTGCTGGACGGCTCTTTCGAGATCACCTCCGAGTCCGACCGCGGAGCGGTCGTGAGGGTGCGCCTTCCCCTGGTGTGAAAGAGCGGAGCCCGGAACCGGAGCAGAGTAACCGGCCGGGAAGGTCCGGCAGCCTACTACATGGTTCTGTGTAGGGAGCTCCCAGACACTTTGACAGGCGTGGCCCCGGCCCCTTCCCAAGCGTCCCCTGCTTGGTGGCGGTTTTCAGCAAGGTAGACCGGTGTCCTCGGAGGTGCTCGTCTACGATGCCTCGCTCCTGGACTTTGGCTACCTCGGCCAAATAGGAGTGGTGCCGGGGTAGCCGAGGGAGGAAGTGTATCCCCCGCAGCCGATGGTCTCCCAGACACGCGCCGTGCTCGAGGCGTATATCCAGCATGGAGGGAGTTACCGGGAAGCAGTGATCGGAGACTGCGGACACTCGCTGCACGTCGAGAAGCCCGAGGAGTTCCGGCAGGCTCTCTTCGACTTCCTCAAAGAGCATTCCTGACCATCTCCGACGCGAAGAGTCGTGAACCCCATCTCTTTATCGCTGTCGAGTCCGAGAACTTCTCGACTCGGGGATGGGGTGCCTGTTCTGGATACTGATCGGGGTGGTGTTGGGCGTGGGCTTGTCCGTGCTGGTGATAACTCATTGCTTACCTACTGTCGGGCTCGCCCCCAGGGGTTCCCGTGGTCGATGTCTAGGCTCTTACGTCGTGTAGCCACGGAGGAGACGAGGATCGATGTTCGGCTGGAGGCGGGGTAGAACCAGAGGCGGCGTATTTCCGCCGGGAAATACTAGAGACGTTCTGCGCTTGCATGCCCTTCCGTGCCTGGTCTCAACCTTCTTCGCTTCTCCTGATGGACTCCCTTATTATGCTCCTTACTTCCTCCCTAACGTCCCCCTCGGTTTCCCCCGTGCTCCTCTCGTCTTCCCTGATGCTCCCTTCGGCTGCCCCGCTTCCCGGGTAAGTGGAGAACATGGAGTTCACGAAGTCCACGTAGACACTGACGGACTCCTGCATGAGCAACTGGCCAGCCTCCTGAGCGCGCCGCTGCTGGCCTGCCAACTCCTGGGTCATTTGCCGGTTGTCCTCCGCTTGGGTGCGGAGGTTGTTGATGACGCTGTTGAGGAATTGCTGCATCAGTTTGGCGTTGCCCTGCTGGGCCTCTACGCCACGATTGGCCACCGCCTGGTACGATGCCTTTACGGCGTCGGCGAACTGCTCGGCCGCCTTGTTGGCCTGCTGCTCGGCCTCCTCTTCGGCCCGCTGCTGTTCGGCCTCTTCGCGACGCTTGACCCCCGCCTGTTTGGACGCTTCCATGGTATCGGTGTACTGCTTTTCCGCCTCGGCGGTCTCCCGCTTCTCCTGTTCGTCCATTTTGTTTACGCTCCTCTCTTCTAGTGCATATTCACGCACTGACTTACCACCCTTCGTGGCAAGCTGCCAGTGCGTGCTACTGCGTACGTCGCCTCCTCCTATTATTCAGACCCGCCCGACCGCCTCTGAGTTACATCTCCCCTACTGATCTCAGCACGGACATCTAAACCTCGAACCCTGGCTGTCTGATGCAACCCAGAATGACCTCTCTTTTGTGTCTCAGGCGCTCCTTGGCCTTGCGTAGCTCGATCCTCAACTCCGAGAGGCTCTGGCAGCAGAGGTTCTTCAACTCCACATACTTGAGGTGCTTCCAGACCCCCTCGTCAGGGTTGAGCTCCGGAGCGTAGCCGGGAAGCTGTTCGAGCTGCAGCCGGCGAGCCGCGCCACTGGCCAAAAAGTCCTTGACCGACCGAGAGCGATGTATCGGAGAGCCGTCCCAGATCACAAGCAGCTTGCCATCTATCTGGCGCATGAGGTGCTTTAGAAAGCGCACCGCGTCCTTTCCCTTGAAGGCTCGCTCCTGCTCGATCATATAGAGTGTGCCTTCGAGGGTGATGCCACTCATCGCCGAGAGATGATCGCGGGTAAGATTCTCCTTGAGGACGGGCGTCTTTCCCACCGGAGCATAGTAGGTGCGAACCACAGCCGGAAGCAGGTAGAAGCCCGATTGGTCGCAGAACACAATGGTCCTGCTTTCCTTCAGCGCCTTTTTTTCAGGGAAGGCCACCTCTGTTCTTTCCAGTGTTCGATGGCCTCCTCGTCTCGTTGGTTCGCCCGGCGCTGTGGTTTCTGCAAGCTTTGCCTCAAGGCTTTGAGCAAACGACTCACATGCGCCGGATGGGAGCTCACTCCAAACTCTCTTCGAATCACCTCCGCCACCCTTGAACACGTCCACACATCTCCCCGGAAGCCGTGCGCTGGCGCGCCTCGGGCCAGAAGCTCGGGCAACTTGGCGCGCTCTTCGTTGCTCAGACGCGGCTGTGCTCCG
>JAIVIG010000529.1 GCA_020200675.1 Actinomycetota bacterium | reverse complement strand
GCGCCGTACTGCTCCCGGCCCTCTCTCCTACCGCCGTGCTGAGTTTCCGAGAAACGTGCTAAGCGGAAGCCCAGTTTCCGAGAAAACTTCTACTCGGCAGCTCGGTGAATAGCCCTTCCTCGCATGCGTCAGACTAAGCTCGATGGCATCATGCTTCTAGGAGGGTGGAAAACGATGACCCGCTTCGAAACCTAGTGGGTCAGAAAGGGATGGAGATGCGCCAGTCACAGGAAGTGAGGGACGCGATACTGCGCTACTACGACCGGATCTCGGCAAGCGATGTGGCGAGCTTCGATGAGCTGGTGTCGCAAGAGCCGGCCACCCTCGTCATCGGCACCGCACCGGGCGAGTGGGTCACCGAGCGGGACAGGTTGAGGTTCGGATTCGAAGCGGAAGGAGTACGCTTGGAGGCTAAGGACCCGGTCGGCTACGAGGAGGGCTCCTCAGGCTGGGTCGTCGACCAGCCGGCTTTCGTCTTCGCGGATGGTTCGGTGATGCAGAGCCGCCTTACGGCCGTCATGCACCAGGAGGATGGTCGATGGAAGCTGGTGCACATGCACCTCTCCGTTGGTGTACCCGATGAGCAGGTGATCGATCTACAGCGGAGATGGACGGCCGAAGGGTTCAGCGAGGAGCGCTAACTTCGGAGAAGACCTCTGCTCGGCAGCTGGGTGAATAGGACATGAGGACACGCCACCACCCAGAGCGCACGCTTAGTCTTGGTAATGTGTGATACAATAATGTGCGGCACAGTATTAGTGCTGTCGTTGTACCTCGAGTAGGAGGTAAGGAACGATGAGCAGGAAGGCCGATTAACTAGCTGCAGGCTCTGGCGTTGTGGCACGACCAGCGTTTGTTGCACGGGCTGGCGATCGCTGACTCTTAGCAGGAGCGGCTTCGCTGGTCCGAATATTTTTGCTATCTACCAGGACTCCCCTCGACCACGCTGTCTTTCGTAAGCCTTCGCTGGATGCGCCGGGCGGCAGGAAGGACAAGCCGATGGTGCAGATTGTCGAGCGCGTCGAAGCGCACTACGAGAGCCGCGAAGTCCCGTTCGGCAGGGTCTACGTGTGGCATCCGGCATATGTTGCCCTTGAGTGCGACTGCGGCGAGCAGTTGATCCTTATCGCTACCAGCACTACCACGATCACCTGTCGTCGGTGCGGCGCTGAGTTAGGCTCCTTCGTCCACGACATCAAAGAGCGCGAAGGCCATCTGTCGAATGAGCTCACCCACCCATGGGTCTACGATGCCCACGCGTGTGCACAACAGCGCCTGCGCGATGAGGCTGCTTATCCTGAAGGCTCGCCCTGGCGTTACGACGATATTACGGCAGATAGTGTGGCTAGAAGGGAGTACGGCAGCTTGGGGAGCTGCGCGACGGACCACACCACGACGAGGGGGTGGAGCGGTGGCAGGAGGACCTTCTGCGGGCCCGAGCAAAGGAGCGTAGCCGAGACCGATTAGAGAAGCGTGGCCCAGCTCGAGAAGAACGTAGCCGAGTACGAGACGCCGTTTGGAAAGCGTTCATGCGAGAGGAGCGGCTGGAGCTGGAGCTGCGCAAGGCCGGCCAGCTCGCCGGGTTGCTGGGTGAAGCGCTGCCGGGAGAGCCAGCGGCTGAGTTGCGGCGACTGGCCTCCGAGGACCGGAGACAAGCCAAAGAAGAGCTGGTGGCGCTGGTGATGCGCAACGGGAAGGTAGTCTACAAGCACCTAGAAGAGTTATGCGCGAATGACATGCCGGCCAGGGCCGCGGCCAACAGGTTGCGGATGGGGTGGCTCAAAGAGCGGCAAGACAGTTGGCTTGGTCGTGGGAAGGGTCACCCGTAGGAGCCAGAACCTCTGACCCCGGCAGCTCGGCGCCAGAGACCCGCCAACGAGCTGCCGAGAACCCCCTACACCGGAGACTCAGTTTCCGAGAAGACCTCCCTACCATTATGTGTGTCGTTCAGGTACATATCCTGGATGACGCCCAAAAGGGGGCCGAGGATGGCTTCAGAGAAGACCTCGCCATTGGAGATGGCTTGAGAAGAATTGCCCCTCAGCCCCCTACATGAGGAGGCCCCGACTGCTCGTAGGGCAACCTACCCTTGCTCCACCTTCCCGAAAGGGAAGTGGTCCTGGCAGGGGCGATCTGCTCCAAACTGGGTCTATGCGGAGAGAGCCCGACCACCGCCGGGAGAGCGCCAAGACTGCTAGCCCCGTAAAGAAGAGGGCCACTATTAGAGTGGATAGATGCGCGGGAATAGACTGGGCCAAAGAGGCGCATAGGGTGTGTGTGCTCGAGGCAGACGGCGATCCTCTTGTGGAGCGGGAAATAGCCCACGACGAGCGAGGCGTCGACGGGCTGTGCGGGCTGCTCGTCGAGCTGGGCGTGAAGCGCGTCGCGATCGAGCGCCCGGACGGCGTTCTGGTGGGGCGTTTGCTGGAGGCGGGTCTCGCGGTGCTCCCGATCCATCCCAACCGGCTCAAGGCCGCCCGCCCACGCTTCAGGGCCGCCGGCGGGAAGTCCGACTCCTTCGACGCTTTCTGCCTGGCCGAGCTCGCCCGCACCGACCACCACCGCTTCCGGATCCTCGCGCCCGACTCGGACGAGACGAAGGCCCTGAGGGCCCTCACCCGCACCCGCGAAGGTCTCGTGCGGACCAGGGTCTCCCTGACCAACTGCCTCCACGCCGAACTGGAGGCGTTCTGGCCGGGCGCCGACCGCGTCTTCTGCAAGATCGCTTCGCCCATCGCGCTGGCCTTTCTCGAGCGCTATCCTAGCCCCAGAGACGCCCGGCGGTTGGGCGAGAAGCGCCTCGCCGGCTTCCTTGCCCGCCATGGCTACTGCGGAGGGAAATCCGCCGCGGAGCTGCTCGGGCGGCTGCGCTCCGCGCCCGAGGGGCGGGCAGAAGAGGCCGAGGAAGAAGCACGCAGGACCGCCGTGCTTTCGCTGGTTGCCGCCCTCAAGCCCCTCGTCGAACAGATCGGGGTGCTCGACTCGCGGATCGCCGAGGCCGTGCGCGCCCACCCCGACGGGCAGGTCTTCCTCTCGCTCTTTCGCGATCCTGGCTCGACGCTCAGCGCCGCCAAGCTCCTCGCCGAGATAGGTGACCGACGCGAGCGCTACCCGACCGCCGAGGCTTTGTCCGCCGACGCGGGGATGTGTCCCGTGGCGAAGGAGTCGGGAAAGCGCAAGGTGGCCACCTTCCGCAGGGCCTGCGACAAACGCCTGCGGGACACCCTGGCGACCCTGGCCGACTCCAGCCGCCAGCATAATCCGTGGGCAAAAGACGTCTACCTCCGGGCGCGTGAGCGCGGCTGCGACCATCCGCACGCCATCCGGGTGCTGGGCCGGGCGTGGGTGCGAGTGATCTGGCGCATGTGGCAGGACGGCATCCCCTACGACCCGTCGAAACACGGCGGCCTGCAGCGTCTCAATGCGGCCAAGGGTTGACACAGGGCGTCTAATAGAGATCGGCGAAGTGGAGAGTTTTCGCTATGTAGGGAGCCGTCGGCGGGGTACTCTCTGAGGGCAAACCGGTAGGCGAGGAACGGAGGTGGCGATGGACAAGGCCTGGGCGGGTATAGACGCCGGCAAGGAGTTTCACTGGGCTCATGTGCTGGACGCTTCGGGGAGAGAGTTGCTCTCCCGGAAGGTCGAAAATGACGAGGCAGACATCTCAAAGCTCATAGACGAAGCTCTCTCGTTCGCCGAGGAGATTGTCTGGGCTGTGGATCAGCCTGGAGGTGGTGCGGCGCTCTTGCTTACGCTGCTATGGGAACGCGATCAGGGAGTCCTCTACATTCCCGGCCTCAGCGTGGATCGGGCCCGCGAGGCCTACCGTGGAGAGTCCAAGACCGATGCCCGAGATGCGCGCGTCATTGCCGACCAGGCGCGGATGAGGTCAGACCTCAGTGAGCTCAAGCCAGGTGAGCAAGAGATCGCAGAGCTACAGCTCCTCCT
>JAIVIG010000261.1 GCA_020200675.1 Actinomycetota bacterium | reverse complement strand
GATGGGACTCCATGCCTTGCGGATGATGGGCTTGAGGCCCAGACGATGCTCGTCCTCGCACCACAGCTCGATCTTGGCCGTCGGGTAAGCCTCCTTGAGCCTCAAGACCCTCATCGGGAGCCTGGTGTGAAAATCCGGTCGAGTGGCGGCCTCCTATGCGGGTTGAGGTAGCGATTCAAGCACGACTCTGTGCCCGAGGTTCTCCAACTGACGGACCAGTCGCTTGGCGTGCGCCTGGTCGCACCGACGACGCTGGAAGTGGTCTTCGCCGAGATCCTCGTAGGGCACTTTGCGCTCCAGCACGTGGTAGGCGATCACCAGGATCGAGTGCCCAACTGCCACCGCGGCTTTCTTGGGACCACGCCGTCCTCTGAGGCGCGCGTACTGAGCCGAGAGGTGAGTTCCCTTCGAACGCGAGGCCGCGTGTGCCGCTTCGGTCAGCGCACTGCGTAGCCACTTGGAGCCCTTGCGGGTCTTGCCCGAGCGGCGCTTACCCGCCGACTCGTCGTTGCCGGGACACATGCCTGACCATGAGGCGAGGTGAGAATGGGTGGGAAAGCGGCTCATGTCCGCCCCTATCTCCGCGATCAGGACTTCCGCCGTCCTGCGGTTCACGCCCGGTATGGTGTCCAAGAGCTCAACCTCCTCGGAGAAAGGGGCGATCGCCCGCTCTATCTCGGCACTCAGTTCACCGATGGTCTCATCCAGGTAGTCGATGTGGGAGAGGATCCTTCCGACCATGAGGGCGTGGTGGGAGGAGAAGCGTCCCTCCAATGCGTCCTTCAGGGCCGGGATCTTCGAGCGCAATCTACCCCGAGCCAACTCCGCCAGTATCTCGGGATCGGTGGTGGTGCCAACCAGTGCATCGAGCATCGCCCTTCCGGAGGCACCAAGCACGCGGGTGGCCACCGAAGAGAGCTTGATGCCCGCATCTTGGAGCACCTTCTCCAGGCGCTGAACCTCTCTTGTGCGCTCCTCGATCTGCGTCTTGCGGTAACGGGTGAGGTTCCTTAATTCCCGGATCTCTTTGGGGGGCACGAAGCTGGGGCGTACCAGCCCGTGCTCCACGAGCTGGCAGATCCACGCCGCATCTTTAACGTCGGTCTTCCTGCCGGGGACGTTTTTTAGGTGCCGGGCGTTTAGCAGCCAGCACTCGAAGTCGTCCTCCAGCATGTAGTAGATTGGCTTCCAGTACACGCCCGTTGCCTCCATGCCGACGAGCGTCACCCCGAAAGAGGCCAGCCAATCCCTGAGCAACAAAAGGCCCCGGGTGGTGGTGGCGAACTCCCTGATCTCCTGGCGGACCTCGCCGCCAGCGGTGGCCCTAACGCAAGCGGTGACCGACGCCTTGTGCACGTCGAGACCGCAGCACCGTTCGACGACTCTATCCATTTATCTCCCTTCGGCCGGGGACATCTTCTGCCGCCGGGAGGAGCCTCTTTCGTGGAGAATCTGGTGTTCGTGCTCTAAGGCAACAGTTCGGGGTACCCGAGGCTCCCGCGTCACACTTTTTTACGGGCTTGGCGGCACCAGGCTAAGCCGACGTCAGCGAGGCGACGGTCCCATTTTCATGGCTTCGGGGCGGCCTGGCAAGGCCATGATCACTTTTTTGAAAGCCTCCTGGTCGCGTTTGTCGGCCTTGTGGTGGTGGGGCCTTGGAACCTTCGGGCTTTGTCTCAGCCTCCTCAAATACTCCCAGCCCCTCTGCTTCTTATTGCTCACCGCCC
>JAIVIG010000054.1 GCA_020200675.1 Actinomycetota bacterium | reverse complement strand
CTTGAGCTCCCAGGCTCTCAAGCGCCTTCCCTCGCGCCAGTCTGTGGCTTCCTTTGAAAGTGAGTTGTCCATGAGCCGATCCTACCACAGCGTTTAGCAGCCTCCGCACAGATCAGTAAGAAGAGCTGACTAGCTCTTCTTGGAGATACTCTACAGCTTTTTTGGTCGGGGTTCCGGGGGTGAAGACCTCACCAACGCCGGCCTCCTTGAGCTTGGAGATGTCCCCTTTGGGGATGGTGCCGCCGACAAAGACCAGCACGTCCTCGGCGTCGTTCTCCTCGAGGAGCTCTATGATCTTGGGGACGAGCGTCATGTGGGCGCCGGAGAGGATAGAGACGCCTATCGCGTCGGCGTCCTCCTGGATGGTCGCCTCGACGACCTGCTCGGGGGTCTGGTGGAGGCCAGTGTAGATCACCTCCATCCCCGCGTCCCTCAAAGCGCGCGCGATGATCTTGGCCCCCCTGTCGTGGCCGTCGAGGCCGACCTTCGCAACTACCACCCGTACCGTATCGGCCACGGTGCCTCCTTTCTGTGCCTCCCTTCGGGAGGCAGCTTTCAGCTATCAGCCGTCAGCTGTCAGCTTTTGGATGAATGACGTGAGCATGCGTTTTATTTCGGTTACCTCCTTCGTCAGAGATTCGTAGTCTGAGGTGTCCAGCAAGTTCAGGTCGTGTGCGAGAAGGAGATGGTATTCGAGCTCGCTCGCCGAGCCCATCGCTATCCGCAAGAAGCGTGCTAGCTCGGCATCCTCGCCTCTCCCGCAACCCTCGGCAATGTTCGCCGGAATGGAAGCGCAGGAACGACGAATCTGGCTCGTCAAGCCGTACAGCTCGTCCCGCGGAAACCTCGCCGTAGCCTTATACACCGCCAGGGTCAACCGATGACCTTTCTCCCAAACCTTCAACTCCCTGAAGTCCCTCACGGCCGAGTCTCGATAGTCTCTACGGCCTTCCGCTAACCGCCGATAAGCTGACTGCTGATAGCTGACTGCTGACAGCAAAAAGCCGAAGGCTTTTTAGATCGCCGGCGTTTCACGGTAGCTGCCGTAGACTTCTTTCATGGCGTCGCAGATCTCCTGCACGGTGGCGTAGGCGCGCACGGCTTCGAGGGTCGGGTACATCGTGTTCTCGCCCTCTTCGGCGGCTTTTTTGATCGCCTTCAGGCACTTCTCGATCTGCTCGTTGTCGCGGCGCTCTTTGAGCTCTTTGAGGCGCTTTACCTGCGCGTCGGAGACCTCTTGGGATACGGCGTGGGTCTCGACGTCGGACTCTTCCTGGGGCTCGTGGACGTTGACGTTGACGATGTAGCGCTTCTGTTCCTCGATCTCTCGCTGGTAGCGTGCGCTAGCCTCGGCGATCTCGCCCATCTGGAAGCCGTTCTCTATGGCCTTCACTACCCCGCCCATGTCGTCGATCTGCTCGAAGTACTCGTACGCCTGGCGCTCGAGCTCGTCGGTCAGGGCCTCGACGAAGTACGAGCCGCCGAGAGGATCTATGGTGTTGGCGGCGCCGGTCTCCAGCGCGGCTATCTGCTGAGTGCGCACGGCGATGCGCACGGCCTGCTCGGTCGGGAGCGCCAGAGCCTCGTCGAAGGAGTTGGTGTGCAAGCTCTGGGTCCCACCGAGGATGGCAGCCAGGGCCTCGAAGGCGGTGCGCGCCACGTTGTTCAGGGGTTCCTGGGCGGCGAGCGAGACGCCCGCGGTCTGGGTGTGGAAGCGCATGAGGAGGCTCTTCTCGTCCTTGGCTCCGTACTTCTCTTTCATCACCGTCGCCCAGATGCGCCGGGCCGCGCGGAACTTGGCGATCTCCTCGAAGAAGTCTATGTGCGAGTTGAAGAAGAACGAGAGCCGCGGCGCGAAGTCGTCCACGTCCAGACCAGCCTCTATCCCGGCCTCCACGTAGGCGAAGCCGTCGGAGAGGGTGAAGGCGAGCTCCTGGGCGGCGGTCGAGCCGGCTTCGCGGATGTGGTAGCCGCTAATGGAGACGGTGTTCCACTTCGGCATGTGCTCGGTGGCGTAGACGAGCATGTCTTTGAAGACCTGCATGGAGGGCTCGGGCGGGAAGAGCCACTCCTTCTGGGCTATGTACTCCTTGAGGATGTCGTTCTGGTTGGTACCGGCGAGGTCTTCGGGCGGCACGCCCTGCTTCTCGCCGGCGACGACATACATGGCCAGGAGCACGTGCGCGGGGGCGTTTATGGTCATGGAGGTGGTGATCTCACCCATCGGGATCCCCTCGAAGAGCTGCTCCATGTCCTCCAGGGAGTCCACCGCGACCCCCTCGGTACCGACCTCGCCTAGAGAGAACTCCGAGTCGGAGTCGAGGCCCATGAGGGTGGGCATGTCGAAGGCGACCGAGAGGCCGTTCTGGCCCTGCTCGAGCAGGTACTTGAACCGTTCGTTGGTCTCCTTGGCGCTCCCAAAACCGGCGAACTGGCGGATGGTCCAGAGCCTGCCGCGGTACATGTTGGGGTAGACCCCACGGGTGTAGGGGTACTCACCGGGGTAACCGATCTTCTCCTCGAAATCTCCCTCCACGTCTTCCGGCGTGTAGAGCGGTTTTATCGGCACGCCGGACATGGTCGAGAACTCGACGTCGTCCCGCTCGTCCCTCTCGGCGTAAGCCTCTTCCCAATGGTCCCTGGCGTTCTTCTTGGTATCCAACGCGCCTCCTCCTACTCGTGCGCCGGCGATCCCCTCTTCAATGTGCAAACTGTAGCACAGCGGGAGCGGCCGGTATCTAGCCGACAGACACGGGCACGCGCTGGACGACGTTGACGCCGTAGCCGCCCTGGTTCCAGGTCACTTCGGCCTCTAAGGGCTGCGTTTTGCCGGTCGCGTCGGTGGCGCGGACGCGGAGCTCGTACTCGCCGGGCTCCGCATCCCACTCACAAGACCACGACCTCCAGGCATGGGGTCCGAGCGGCTCGCCGAGTTCGGCGTCCTCCCACGTCCGGCCCCCGTCGGCGCTGAACTCGACTCTCTCCACGGGGCCGAAGCCCGACCACGCTCGCCCCTCGACGAGCACAGGTCCCGGTCGCACACTACGCTCGCGGGTCAGGAAGTCGGGGATGCCCGGCGGCACCATCAGGGCGTGCGGCAGCTTGCGCGTCACCGGCGTGCCGGGGTCGTCTTCGGAGCTCTGGTAGAGGTACTTGTTCGCCTGCTGCACGCCCTCGAACGGCTCGCTCGTGGCGGTGATCGACTTGAGCCACTTCACCGAGGCCATCCCATACCACTCCGGCACGACGAGCCTCAAGGGGAATCCGTGCTGGGGAGGGAGCGGCTCTCCGTTCATCGCGTAGGCCAAGAGCGCCTCCTCGCGCAAGGCCTCCTCGACCGGTAAGCTCCGCTCGTAGTCGTGCTCGATACCGTCGTCTATGCCCCGATCGTGGCCGGCGAAGAGGATCTCGACCGCGTCGTCGAGGACGCCGGCTTCTTCGAGGATCGGCCCCAGCGGTGTGCCCGTCCACTCGGCACAACCAACCGCCTCCTCGTGCCACGGGGCCGAGATCGGACGCGGCGAGAGATGTGCGCGACCGTTGCCGGCGCACTCCATCGCCACGGGCATCGTGACCGCCGGTCGCGCCTTTACGTCTTCCAGGCTCAGCCTCAAGGGGTTGCGCACGCGGCCCGAGACCCGGAGCTCGTAGTCGGCCGGGTCGATTAGAGGGATGTCGAAGTGGATCAAGAGATAGTGCATCCCGATCGGTGTTACGGGATAACGCAACCCCTCAAGATGCATTCCGGGATTCCTGAGCGCGAGCTTGACCTCTTCGGAACTGAACTCCTGCCCCTTCGTGGGCCCCGTCATAGACGACCTCCTCCCCTTCCTAGAGTATCCCCAACCCGCACCGCAAACCGTAGCGCACACCAGGATACACCCCCCTCGTCCCTCCCGCGAACGCTCGACATACTCAAAGGATAGTTGTACGATTCAACTATATAATTGAAGCATACAACCGTTTCGAGGAGGTGTGGTTCAGATTGGGAGCCGAGGTACGAGCGGTGACGAATCTCGAGTTGCAGGAGCGCATGATCTCCTTGGTCCGGGCATTCGGGTTGCACAGGCCGGAAGAGACGCCTTGTGGGGAGCCGGTAGCGGTAGCAGAGGCGCACGCCTTGTTGGAGCTCACGCGCGCGGAGCCGCTCTTGCAGAAGGATCTCGCCCAAAAGCTACGCTTAGAGAAGAGCACGGTGAGTCGGCTCGTCAAGGTACTGGAGAAGCGTGGATGGGTTGGGCGCAAGAAGAGTCTTCACGATGGGCGGGCGATGGAGCTCAGGTTGACGGAGGCCGGCAAGAAGGCGGCGGCCAGGCTGGCAGAGGCGCGTCGGGCAAAGTTCGCCCGAATTTTAGAGGCGATCCCCGAAGAAGAGCTAGCACCGATCATACGAGGCCTAAGCGTGCTGGAGGAGGCGATGAATGAGGGTGGGTAGTGCGAAAGGAATCGTAGCGGCGCGGGTGATCTTGCCCCTGGCGGTTACAACGCTCTCGTTCTCGGGATGCGCCGGGCAGGAGGAATCCGCGAGCACCGTTGCGCACGATGCCTCGTCAAAGGCCAACTCCGAGCAGCCCTACGCCGGGTTCGAAGAAAGACCCATAAAAGCCCTATCCGAAGAGAAGGTAAACAACCTACTGGAGGGTAAGGGAGCCGGGTACGCCCTCGCCGGGGAGTTGAACCATTATCCCGGTCCCAGGCACGTACTGGAGCTATCCGACGAGCTAGATCTCACAGCGGAGCAGGAGCAGACTGTTCAGGAGATCTACTCGGCCATGGAGGATGAGGCAAAGACCCTGGGTGGAGAGCTAGTGAATCTCGAGGAACGACTGGACCAGGCCTTCCGGGACGAGGAGATCGACGAGGAAGAACTGGCCCAGACCACCGGCGAGATCGCCACTGTCGAGGGTCGCCTGAGAAACGCGCACCTGAACGCACACCTGAAGATGAAGGACGCCCTCGACGCCCAGCAGGTAGCGATGTACGACCGCCTGCGCGGATACGCGGAGGGTGACGGCGAAACCGGCGAGGAGCACTCCTTACACCAGTAGCGATCCGTACTCGCAGTCGAGCACGGGTCGCTGCTCACCAACGGAAAGCTAGCCTGCCAAAAGAATCGAGGCGGAAGCTGCACCAAAAGCCTTCTTAAGGAGCATTTCGCTCGCCGGAGACCTTACCCTCCCGCCTCCTATTGTTTTCGAGCGTAGACCGGAGCTTGTTTCGGACGCTCACCTCGACGGAACGCCTCTACAGCTGGCCGTCTCTAGCTAAGAGCTTGCGCGGATAGGCTCGCTACTTTTCGTATTTGTCGATTCTCCGAACGATCAAATCGGCTCCTCATCGCCTATTGATACATTTGCTACCCGCCTATCCGCGCAAGCTCTAAGAGAATATCTTACCGGGATTCATGATCCCATTGGGATCAGCAAGCTTCTTTATCTCTCGCATGAACTGCAGGGAGTCGCCATGTTCTTTCTCAAGATGCTTCGTCTTTCCGAAGCCGACGCCGTGCTCGCCGGTAGAGGTGCCGCCGCGCGCGAGCGCGTAGCCCACGATCTCGGCGTTGACTCTCTCGGCGCGCGCTAGGTCTTCGTCGTCTTCCGGGTCCACGGGGAAGACGGCGTGGTAGTTGCCGTCGCCGACGTGACCCAGGATGGCCCCGTCGAGGCCGTAGGATTCGATGGTCTCGCGAGCGTGGCGCAAGGCGTCCGGCAGGTCGGAGACGGGGACGCACACGTCGGTGGTCATCGGCTTTGCTTCAGGGTGTAGTTCCTTTATTGCGATGCCGGCTTCGTGCCGGGCCTCCCACAGCCTCTTCCTCCCCGCCTCGTCGCTCTCGAACTCGAAGGTGGAGCAGCCCTCGGCCTCGGCGATGCCGCGCGCCTTTTCGACGTCCTCCTCCACGCTCGCCTCGCTGCCGCTGAACTCGAGAAAGAGGGTCGCGGAGACGGCGTAGTCCGCGCCCTTGTAGGCGTTCACCGCTTCGACCGTCCGGGCGTCGACCAGCTCGACGCGTCCTATCCGCATACCGGAGCGGATCGTGGCTACCGCCGCCCGTCCCGCCGCTTCTATGTCCGGGAACACGGCCCTGGCGGCGAGCACGTACTCGGGGATCGGGTACAGACGGAGTGTTATCTGCGTGAAGACGCCCAGAGTTCCTTCCGAGCCGACGAAGAGCCCGGTGAGATTGTACCCGGCCGACGACTTCATCGCCATACCGCCGGTCCTCATCACCGTCCCGTCGGCCAGCACGATCTCCAGGCCCAGGACCTGATCCTTCATCGCCCCGTAGCGCACCGCGTTGGTGCCGCTCGCGTTGGTCGCGGCCATACCGCCTATGGAAGCGTCCCAACCGGGATCTACCGGAAAGAAGAGGCCGCGCTCCTCGAGGCTCGCGTTCAGCTTGCCGTGCGTGACGCCCGGCTCGACTCTGGCGACGAAGTCCTCGGGGCGGATGTCCAGGATCCCGCCCATCAGCCTCGTGTCCAGGCTAATGCCTCCCTGCCTCGGAATGGTGTGCCCCTCGAGGCTGCTCCCCTGCCCGAAGGGGACCACGGGGATGCCGCGCTCGTTGGCGAAGCGCAGGACCTGCACGACCTCGTCGCGGCTCTTCGGAAAGACCACGGCGTCCGGGGGATGCGGAGCATGGTAGGTAAAGAAGGGAGCTACCCTGCCTCAACGGGGTTCGTCAAGCTACCCAGGCCCTCTATCTCGATGGTCACCTCGTCGCCAGCTTTGAGAAAGACCTCGGGGTCGCGTGCGAAACCGACCCCGGCCGGGGTGCCGGACATGATGATGTCGCCGGGCATCAGGGTCATGCCCGTGGAGAGGAACGAGATCAGCTCGGAGACCGGGAAGATCATCTTCGCCGTCGTGCTGTCCTGCATGGTCTCCCCGTTCAACACGCACCGGATGGAGAGCTCCTGCGGATCGGGCACCTCGTCGCGGGTGGCGATGTACGGCCCGATGGGGGCGAAGGTATCTATGGACTTGCTCCTCGTCCACTGCCCGCCCTCGGAGAACTGCAGGTCCCGCGAGGAGACGTCGTTGCAGTTGGTGTAGCCGTAGACGTAGTCGAGGGCGTCGGACTCGGAGACGTTCTTCGCCGGGCGTCCGATCACGACCCCCAACTCCGCCTCGTAGTCGGCCTGCTCGGTGATCGGGGGTATGCGGATGGCTTCGCCGGGGCCGATGATGGTGTTGGGGTACTTGGCGAAGACGATGGGCTTCTCGGGCGCCTCGCCGCCCGTCTCCGCGGCGTGGTCCTCGTAGTTGAGGCCGATGGCGATGATCTTGCCAGGACGGCCTATCGGGGCGTGCAGCCACGCTTCCGAGAGCGGCACGACCTCCCCGCCGGGCTGCCGGTCGGCGCTTCGGCCATGCTCGATGTAGTCCAGCATGCTCGACCCGCCGAGCGGATGAACCTCACCGTCCTCGACGTAGCCTACGTGCGGCGTCCCACCCCCGGTCGAATACGAAACAAGCTTCAAATCCTCTCCTTCCCCAAGATTCTCGAAAGACCCGCGGCACCATCTTAGCAGCAGAGAGGTCCCGCCCGCTCCGAAGCAGGTCGTTCTAGGGCTGGAGACGCTCCATACTCCAGCCTACACCGCTACTACAACGATAAAGCAAACGGTCGTGCAGCCGGTTCTCCCGGCCCTGCCAGAACTCGATGGCCTCTGGCTCGACCCGGTAGCCGCCCCAAAACGGCGGGCGCGGTACCTCACGCCCCTCGTACTCGTCTTCGAGCCCCCGCAGCCGCTCCTCCAAAGTATTCCGCCCCGCAACGGGACGGCTTTGCTCCGAAGCCCAGGCGCTCAACCGGCTTCCCCGCGGCCTGCTCCGGTAATATTCGTCGGATTCCTCCGCCGAAACGCGAGATGCCCTTCCTTCTACCCGCACCTGCCGCTCCAGCTCGCCCCAGTAGAAGACTAGCGCACAGTACGGGTTCTCCTCCAGTTCCCGGCCCTTACGGCCCTCGTGGTTGGTGTAGAAAACGAAACCTCGCTCGTCGAAGCCCTTGAGGAGCACCACACGGGCCGAAGGTCTGCCGCCGGAGGAAACGGTGGCGAGGGTCATGGCGTTGGGCTCGTGCAGGTTTGCAGCCAGCGCCTCCTCGAACCACTTGCGAAACTGTTCTATAGGGTCGGGGTGCGCGTCGTCTTCCTTCAGGCCGCCACGGATGTACTCCTTGCGGAGGTCGGCGACATCGTCGCTTTGCAGGCGGGACGCCCGCGGCCCACCGGGGGTGATTGACGGCCCGGGGTTGTTTGGCGGTTCGGGGGTGGCGGTTCCCCGGAAGGGCCAGTCTTGGGGGGTGCAGCAGAGGCCTGCTTTGACAGGGTTTTGGTTTATGTATTCGAGGGTGGTGTCGAAGTGGGGTTGGTTGCGGATGTAGCGGTCGAAGTAGTCTTCCTGCCAGAATTTTCCGCTCTTGCCGAGGATGCGATTGGCTCGTTTGGAGGTAAAGGACTTCCAGGAGTGGACGATGTCCGAGACGTGGTTGCCGAGGCGCGGGGTAAGGAGCACGTGGACGTGGTTGGGCATTATCATCCAGGCGTGCAGGCGATAGCGTTCCCCGTCGAAGTGCAAGAGTGCCCCTTCGACTAGTTTTGCCAGGCGCGGATCAGAGAGTGGTTCCCTCCGCAACCCGTCCGCCACCCGAAACGTGACGAACTGCGCTATCTCCCCGCCATCGAAGTGGGGCAAATACCCCTGGTAATGCCAGCCTCTAGGTTCTTCCCTCAAAACCCGACCACCACTCGTAGGACCGCGGGCATCCTGCCCGCGAAACACAAACCCCTACCAACCCCAGGTACCAAGACCACCCTTGAAAGGACCGACGATCTCCGAAGTAACCCAACCACCGTAAAAGTCCCCCTCCTGCGCGCGGACCTTCTCTCCATCTACCCAGCATGCATCCATAAAAGACGGATAAAAGGCCACGTAATCCTTGAGTTCGGCGTAGGCCGGCACCGGCTCCGGGTAGAACCACGCAGCCCTCCGCTCCCTTCGCTCTTCGGTCTCGAGGTCGTAGTAGCGTGCAACACCCTTCCACTCACAAAAAGAAGTCCCCTCCGCGAGCCTCAGGTGCTCCATCCGGATGTCGTCGGGCGGTATGTAGTAGACCGGCGGGTGGCTCGTCTCTAGAACCCGCTTGGCACGCGTCGTATACGCGAGCGTCACCCCTCCAAAGACGACCTTGACACACCTGTCCGAATCCTCCAGCCTCGGCGGGCGCGGGTAATCCCACACGGACTCCTGGTCCGGACCGGGCTCTACGCGCTGGCGATTCATCTACAAAACCTCCTCGACGTTCGCCGGAGATTATACGAAGACCGGCGGCGAGCCACTATCCGCCGCTTCACAGCAATACGCGGTCAAGTCGATCTCCTCTTACATATCCGGCGCACGAGACAAAGTCAGCCAGGGCCGGGTTTGGACGGCCTCTAGCTCCTGGAGGACGGTCGCAGGGGAACGGCTACTCTAGCATCCTCCACCGGGTCACGATGGCCCGTCCCCGCCCGCGGCGGTTCGGGCCTCCCGGGCGGCCTCTATTGATATCAGCGTGAACATCTAAACCTCGAAACCCGGCTGCCTGACACAGCCAAGGATGACATCCTTGGCTGTGTCTCAAACGCTCTTTGGCCTTGCGTAGCTC
>JAIVIG010000260.1 GCA_020200675.1 Actinomycetota bacterium | reverse complement strand
GCGATGCACAACGGCTATCTGACGCAGACCACGCAGAAGCGGCTGATGCTCTTCTCCGGAGAGGGCTACCCTCGGCTGGCCGAGCGGATAGCGGACCGGCTGGATCTCGACCTGGGCGACGTACAGTTGGAGCGGTTTCCCAGCGGCGAGATGTACGCTCGTTACCGCGACTCCGTCCGGGGGGCGGACGTCTTCATCATCCAGTCCCTCGGAGCGCCGGTGAACCGCAACCTCATGCAGTTGCTCGTGATGATCGACGCCGCCCAGCGGGCCTCGGCCAAGAGGATAGCGGCGGTCATTCCGTACTTCGCCTACTCTCGCCAGGACCGCAAGACCAAGCCCCGCGAGCCGATAACGGCGCGGCTGGTGGCGAACATGATCCAGGTCGCCGGCGCCGAGCGGGTGATGACGATGGACCTGCACCAGGGCCAGGTGGAGGGCTTCTTCAGCTTTCCGGTGGACCACCTGACGGCGATGCACACCTTCGTGGACTACTTCGTCGAGGCGGGCTTTAGGGAGGCCGAGGACGCGGTGGTCGTGGCCCCGGACACGGGGGAGGCAAAGGTCGCCAACCGACTGGCCGATCATCTGGGGCTGCCGTGGGCCATCCTGAACAAGAGGCGCAGCGGTCCTGGACAGTCCGAGGTCACCCACGTTATCGGCGAGGTCGAGGGGAAGCGCGCCATCATGATCGACGACCTCATAGACACCGCCGGCACTCTGGGCAACGCGGCGGAGATCCTGGTCCAGAAGGGGGCGACGGAGGTCTACGCCGCCGGGACCCACGGGATCTTCTCGGGCCCGGCCTACCGCAGGATAGAGGACTCCTCCATAAAGGAGGTCGTCGTCACCGACACGCTGCCCTTGAAGGAGAACGAGCCGCGGTCTAAGATACGTGCGCTTACGATCGCGCCCATCCTCGCGAGCACCATACGCAACGTCTTCACGGACGAATCGGTGAGCGAGGTCTTTATGGGCGAGAACCAGCTTTTCTAGAGAGGCTTTTGGGAGAGAGACGTGGCACAGAACGTTGGACTGCGAGGAAGAGAGCGCGAGGGCCGGGGGAAGAACGACGCCCGGCGCCTGAGGGCTTCGGGGATGGTACCCGCCGTACTCTACGGCGACGGAGACGGCAAGAGCGCGGCGCTCGCGGTCCCGGAGAAGACCGTCGACTACACCCTCCGGCACCTCGGGGACAATGCCCTCTACGACATAGACCTCGGCTCGGGCGCCTCGACGGCCCGCGTCGTCGACGTCCAGCGCAACCCGGTGACGGGACGCCTGGTGCACGTGGACTTTGCCCCGGTGGATATGCGCGAGCGCATAGAGGTCACCGTCCCGGTGACGATCGCCGGGGAGGCGCCGGGCGCCGCGGAGGGCGGCGTCCTGCAGCAGGTAGCCTACGAGGTCCAGGTCGAGTCCCTGCCGGGCGACATCCCGCAGGAGATAGCGCTGGACGTCTCGACGTTGGAGATGAACGAGAACCTCACGCTCGGAGACCTGACGCTCCCCGAGGGGGTGACCTTGATCTCCGATCCCGAGGAGGGAGAGGGCCCCGCAGGACAGAACCTCCAGGCCTAGGCTCTTCTCACGCCTCTTCGGCGCCCGGGACCCCGACACGAGATCGACCGTCGTCGTCGCGGGCCTCGGGAATCCGGGCCGCTCCTACGAGCGCACCCGCCACAACGCCGGATACCTGGTGGCCGAGGAGCGCGAAGAGGAAGGCCGAGACCGCCCCGGTGAGCATCGGCCTCACAGACGCAACGCTCCTCAAGCCGACGACCTTTATGAACAACTCCGGCGCCGCGCTCGCCGGCTACAGGGCGGAGGGCTTGATCGTGGTTCACGATGACCTTGACCTCGAGGCGGGCACCGTCCGCGTGAAGGTCGGTGGCGGCGCGGGCGGGCACAGGGGTTTGCGGTCCATCATCCAGAACCTCGGCGACGACTTTATCAGGGTGCGGATCGGGATCGGTCGTCCGCCGATCGGCGTCACCGTCACCGACTATGTGCTCGGGAGGATGGATGCCGCAACGAGGGACGCAATCCCCCGGGCGGCCGACGCGGTCGAGACCGTCCTAGAGGACGGTCCGGGGGCGGCGATGAACCGGTTTAACGGGCCAGCCTAGCGGAGTCCCCGAGCACCGCTTCTCGACAGCCCGACGGTATGCTCTTCGATGTTGGCCCGAAGTAACCTCTGCTCCTCCGGTACGGGCTAGGCGGAACCGCCGGACTCCGCGACCGGCGCCGGGCGCTGGCGGAGCATACTTCCGAGCATCTCTACACCGCCCCTGTCGAGCGTGCGGTCTTCTTCGAGTATCTCCAGCTCCTCCGGTGCGCCGAGCTGCCGGAGCCTCCGCGCCGTGTAGCTGGAGCACACTACCGCACGCACCTTGCCGAAAAGGGCCCAAGTGTCGCCAGCGTCCTTATCTAGGTAGGTCTCGGTGAACTCCAGGTGGTCGAGGCCCGCTCCCTCGATAGAGAGTGAGAGGTTCTTCATGCACGTCTGGGAGTTGCCCACCACCGCGACCGGAGTGCCCGCCGGGAGCTCCGTGAGGCGCTGGAGGCTCTCGAGCGTCGCCTCGGCCAGGAGCGCCACCGTCTCTATTCCTCGCGGTGCCATCAGGTCCTGAACCTCGTCGACGTGGAAGAAGGTCGTGACCGCGAGCCGCCACGGCAGCTTATCCTGGCCGGAGATCCTGGCCGGAAGGTCCTCGAGCAGAACCTTCTCCACCGCGACCGGGAGCTGCTCCTCCAATTCGGCCGAGAACTGCTCAAGCTCCGGCGTCGTGCACTCGACGAACAAAAGGGGCACCTTCTCCTGCGGTTCCGTACCGGCCCGCGCCAGCAGCGCGTACGCCAGCTCTTCCACCGGAACGCCCCGCGCCGCCGCCAGATCCATCACCCGCTCCAGGACCTCCTGGCGCCTCAAATCCTCCGCAGCCACCGGCGGCTCTGCCACATAGACCCCACTCCCCCGGCGGCTCTCGACGAAACCCTCGCGCTCGAGGTCGGAGATCACACGCGCCACCGTGTTGCGGTTCACCCGCAAAAATCCCGCCATCGCCCGGATGCTCGGTAACCGACTCCCGACCGCGAAACGCCCCGTCAGGATGAGGTGCTTGATCTGCTCCTCCAACTG
>JAIVIG010000528.1 GCA_020200675.1 Actinomycetota bacterium | reverse complement strand
GCTCAGGTCGACCCCCTCCAAGTCGGCATTCTTGGGATGCCACGGCAGGTCGGGGTCGGTGCTACCCACCAAGGCCCCACTTACCGGTAGTTTGTTGAGCGGGGGTACAGGCTGTGCTGTACTGGCGGTGGAGGTGACCCATGACCAAACGACTACCGGCAACTCCCGCCCCTGGCCCGCTGGAGGACTACGCCGCCCGCTTCGACGATCTCTTCGGTACTCTCGCCCAGCGTCGAGCCTTCCGCCACTACCTAGAAGGATTGTTGCTGCCCACCGAGCGTAACAAGACTTTGACCGCTCTGGCCAACACCGAGCCCGTGGTGGGAGCGCAGCGCAAAGAGGCACAGGGTTTGCAGTGGTTTCTCTCGGAGTCGAGCTGGGACCCTGAGCGGATAAACCGGCGCAGGGTAGAGCTGATACTCGAAGATCCGAAGAGTGCCCCGAGTCGAAGCGGCGCGTTGGTCATAGACGAAACCGGAGATCGTAAGGACGGCAAAAAGACCGCTCACATAGGCAAGCAGTACCTGGGCGGAATCGGCAAGATAGACAATGGCGTAGTATCGGTAAGCTCTCTTTGGGCCGACGAGAGGATCTACTATCCTCTGGAGGTCGAGCCCTACACTCCCGCTCATCACTTTGAGGAAGGCAAGGCCGATCCAGAATTTCGCACCAAGCCAAAGATCGCCCTGGAGTTAGTCGAGCGGGCGGTAGAGATGGAGATCCCTTTTAGGGCGGTGGTGGCGGACATCCTCTACGGCGAGCATCGCAAGTTCAAGGAGGGACTGGAGAATAGAGGTATACCCTACGTGCTGGCCATAAAGCCCTCCTACGCCTGGTACCGTCCCATAGGCGAGCCTGGCTCAGTGGAGGAGATCGCATGGATCGCTCCTTGGAAAGGAGACGACGATCCTGGGGAATGGGTGAAGCTAGAGCGTACCTTCCGGGATGGGCACACCGAGCAGTGGTGGGCTTTGGAGGCCGAGTGTCGACCTTTCGGAGTGGAGAAACAGAGGCGATTGGTGGTAGCGACCACCGACCCCGCCGAGTTACCGGGCCTCACCACTTGGTATCTGGTGACCAACCTCCCAGCTCCTGATACAAAGCGAGCCCAAGAAGAAAGCAAGCTGTCTGCTGGGGACATCGCAGAGGTTGTAAGACTCTACTCTTTACGCAGTTGGATAGAGCAAAGCTACAAACAGGTGAAAAACTCCCTGGGCTGGGCTCAATACCAGGTCAGGAAGGACCTGGCCATAAGGCGCCACTGGCAGCTGGTGTGTTTGGCGTTCACGTTCTGTTGGTGGACAAACGCTAATTTTCTGGAGGGAGAGGCGCCGCCTGGGGTGATCCTCAAGAGAGAAGAGACTGCCACAACCTCCACTCCTCCTATGGTGGAGAGGGGGAAAAAGGAAGACCAGGAAGAGCAGATTTCTCTTGTGCTGGCCGGAGGCACTGAGGAGGGTAAGGAGGTGGCTGGAGCCGTACGTAATGCTGTGGCGCTACTGGAGGGCATTCTCAGCGAAGCCCCCACCAGAGGAGTTAAAGGAGTTGCTTGAGCTATTATTTTCGGGCAGAGGACTCTATCTCTATGTCTGTTAACAACAAACTACCGCTACTGATCTCTGCATAAAGAAGCGAACCTCGGGTAATGAACTGGCATGAGTGATTCCATCGATAGCTCCAAAGCCACCGATTGGCGCGAAGGTCGCCGTCTTCGAGCCTTCGAGCTAAAGCA
>JAIVIG010000259.1:1774-3264 GCA_020200675.1 Actinomycetota bacterium | reverse complement strand
GCCCTGAGCTCGTCCCAGTCCTTTAGAAAGGCGTCGTGCCCGTTCGGGGATTCTATCTCCTCGTAATGTGCCTCCGCCCCGGCCGCCTTCGCCAGCTCCGCCGCCGCGCGCACCTCTCGCGCCGGGAAGAGCCAGTCGCTCGAGATCCCGACAAAGAGCACCTCTGCTCGTATACGCTCGTAGGCCTCCTCGTGTGAGGCGTACCCGGCGCCTACATCGTAGAGGTCCATCGCGCGCGTCAGGTACAGGTAGGAGTTAGCGTCAAAACGGCCGGTGAGGTCGCGGCCTTGGTAGTGTAGGTAGCTCTCTACTTCGAAGCGCCCGCCGAACTCCTCGTGCAAGGCAGGTCGGGTCGCCTCCTCTCGGCCGAACCTCTCCCACTGCCCTTCCGCGCTCTGGTAGGTCAGCATCCCGGCCATGCGGGCGATGGCGAGGCCCGTCTCCGGAGACCTACCAGTACCGTAGTAGTCGCCCCCCTGCCAGTCCGGATCGGCCATGATGGCGCGGCGTCCGATCTCGCTCATCCCCAACCCTTGCGGACCCAGAGCACCCGTCGCCGCCACCGGTACCGCCTTCTCCACGAAGTCCGGGAACTCCACCGCCCACTCCAACGCCTGCTGCCCCCCGATAGACCCCCCAATAACGACCTCTAGCCTTCTCACCCCGAGGTTGTCCAGAAGCCGCTTCTGGGTCCGCACAATATCGCGGATGGTAATAATAGGAAACCGCATCCCGTACGGGCGGTCCGTCTCGGGGTCTACCGAAGCTGGCCCGGTGCTCCCCGAGCAGCCACCCAGTACGTTCGAGCACACGACGAAGTGCTCATCTGTATCCACGGGGCGTCCAGGCCCGACCATCTCGTCCCACCAGCCGCCCCGCCTGTACGCCTCGGAGACACCCCCGGCGCAATGCGAATCGCCGGTGAGCGCGTGGACGATGAGTATGGCGTTCTCGCCCGACGAGTCCAGCTCGCCCCAAGTCTCGTAGGCGAGCGTAACCTCTTCTAAGTAGCCGCCAAGTTCCGGCTCGAAAGAGCCTATTCGATGGAAGTTCTTATCCGGTATCGCCGGGGCGCTTCTAGCTCCGGCACCCGGGTCTAGTGTCATGCTCAGGGGAGATACAGCCTCCTTCTACCATGTCGGGCTCCCTTGTAGCGCAACCCGCTCCGTAGAAGAGGCCGTCTCTGGCTCTCCCCACATCTTCCAGGACCTGTACCTCAAGTCCTGCTGGACTTGGCACCTCGCGGTGAGTAACGGAGCTGCTCGGCTCCGCCAGCTCGCCGCCGGTTGCCGCGGTTTCTTAGGGCCAGTCCCTCCACCGCTCTCGATGCGAGTCCGCGCTGTAGGGTAGAATGCTAAAACAAGCGGGTGCTACCGTCAAGAGCGGCTTACCCCGCAAACCCCTGAAGCATGGCCGCAAGCCCAGAGACGGCGGCGAACACGAGGACCGCCGGGCGCAGCCACCAACGGCCCAGAAGCGGGGCTATCCAC
>JAIVIG010000259.1:0-1735 GCA_020200675.1 Actinomycetota bacterium | reverse complement strand
CCGCCCGCCGTACCCATCACCCCCGAAGCTACACCCCCCGCAAGCCTGGTTCCGTTGCGCAGCGGGATCTTCGGTCTCGCGAGGCTTGCGAGCACGGCCGCCAGCACGAGCCCCCCGAAGAGCATCGAGAGGAACCCTGCCGGGATCAGGGCGAGTAGCCCTACGCCCCCCAGCGCACCGTCAAGACGGCCCGATAGAATCCAGACCAGCCCACGGGCGTCCGCGAAACGCCACTCCCTCGCGACCATAAACCCGGCCGTGGACATCGCGAGCAAGAGCACTACGACCACCAACGCGAGGCGACCACCAACGCGAGGCCAAACCCGACCGCGCCCTGCACCACGGCCCCACCAACACAGCGACGAACGCGAATGTGAAAGCTACTAACTCCATCTACCCCGCGCCCCGGAGCGGGCGTCCCGAAGCGGGCGTTCCGGAGCGGGCGTCCGCCGTGGTGGATCAGTAGGCCCGGGCGAAGACGGCCACGCTTCCCGGCCTGCCGGAGACGAGGTCCTTACCCTCCTCTGTCTCGAAAGGCAGGAGGCGTATAGTCGCCTTCGTCTCCTCCTTTATCTTCTGCTCGGTCTCGTCGGTGCCGTCCCAGGGCGCCCGCACGAAGCCACGCTTCTCCTCGATTATCTCCTTGAACTCCCCGTAGGTCTCCGCCCGGCGGGTGTTCTCCTCACGGAACCTCTCGGCCTGGGCGAACATGTTCTCCTGGATTTGCACCAGCAACGTCTGGAGCCGCTCGGGTAAGCCTTTGCGCGGGACGAACTCCTTCTCGCCGGTGTCACGTCGGACGAGAACGGCCTGCTCCTTCTCTATGTCTTTGGGGCCCAGCTCTATGCGCACCGGCACACCCCGGAGCTCGTGCTCGTTGAACTTCCAACCCGGTGAATGCTCCTCGTCCATGTCCGCCTCGATTCTGAATCCCGAGTCCCTTAGCTCAGAGTACAGGGCCTCGGCCTCGCGACGCACCTCGCCTTTGTTGTTGCCGCGCCAGATCGGTACTAACACCGTTTCGGTGGGCGCGAGCTTCGGCGGTAGCTTCAGGCCCCTGTCGTCCCCGTGCACCAGGATGAGGCCCCCGATAGTACGCGTCGAAAATCCCCATGAGGTCTGGTAGGGGTACACCCGATCCTGGTTCTCGTCCAGGAACGTGATGTCGAAGGCCCGGGCGAAGTTCTGGCCGAGGTCGTGGCTCGTCGCCGCTTGAAGGGCACGCCCGTCGCCCATGAGCCCTTCGCAGGTGTAGGTCTCGATGGCGCCGGCGAAGCGTTCGGAGGGGCTCTTCATGCCGGTGAGGACGGGGACGGCGAGCGTCTCATAAAAGGTGTCGCGGTAGATGTTCAGCATCCTGAGGGTCTCTTCGCGAGCCTCCTCGGCGGTAGCGTGTACGGTGTGTCCCTCCTGCCAGAGGAACTCAGAGGTGCGCAGGAAGGGGCGGGTGACCTTCTCCCAGCGCAGGACGTTGCACCACTGGTTGATCAAGATAGGCAGGTCACGGTAGCTCTGAATCCAATTCCGGTAAAAGTCGCAGATGATGCTCTCGGAGGTTGGCCGGATAGCGAGTCGCTCTTCCAGCTCTTCCCTCCCCCCTATAGTTACCCACGCGAGCTCAGGATCGAAGCCCTCTACGTGCTCGGCCTCTCTTTTGAGGTAGCTCTCGGGGATGAGGAGCGGGAAGTAGGCGTTCTGGTGGCCGGTGGCCTTGAAGCGGTCGTCGAGGTCGCGC
>JAIVIG010000053.1 GCA_020200675.1 Actinomycetota bacterium | reverse complement strand
TCTTCACGGTTGGCACCTCCCGCGTTTCGGGCTGGTGTACCACGTGGTGTACCACGAGACCGTATATGCGTCAAAACCCTAGTGGTGTACTACTAGTCACCGACCTCTGACACCTGGTCGCCTGTAAACTGCGTAGAGAGTTCGTACGTACCGAGTAGTTAGACGCTCACCCGCGCTGTATATTTGCGCTATGGCAGAGCCAGCACGAACCATCCGGGTCAAGAGGCTCCACGACCAAGAGAGCGAGACGGACCTGAAGGATACGACGCCGGCCGAGCGCCTCTCGATGATGTGGCAACTCGCGCTCGATGCCTGGACCTTCAAGGAAGAAGTCCTTGCTGAATCCAGATTACCAAGACATGTTGTTAGCCTTCGCAGAGGAAAGCGTTAAGACCTGCTGGTGGGCGCGTACGCGCTGGCTGTACACGGTCACGTAAGAGCCGGCGATATAGATTTTTGGGTAGAGAGCAGCAGAGACAACGCCGTGCTTGTCATGGCGGCGCTGGCCATTTCGGGGCTCCGTTGCACGAGATAGAGGCACGAGATTTCGAGACTCCCGGAGTCGTGTTCCATATAGGCGTCGCTCCCCGGCGCATAGACATACTGACTACGATAGACGCGGTGGATTTCGAAGCGGCATGGTCGGAGTGGGAAGAGGTAGAAGTCGCGGGATCGAGGGTGCCGGTTATCAGCCGGCGCCACCTACCGCGAAACAAACGGGCGACGGGTAGGCCAAAAGACCGGGCGGATGCGATCTGGTTGGAAGGAGAAGACGGCTAAGTTTCCTGAGCCGCAGGCTATCTAGAAGTCCTCCTCGAAGAACCTGTTGTGGGGGGTGTCCTTCGGGGGACGCCGTGAGGCGTAGATGCGGTAGAGGAAACCGCCGCCGAAGGGGGCGAGGAGCAGGCCGGCGAGCATGGCGGGGAGGAGATCGCGAGCGAGGGCCCAGGCGACGAGGAGCGGGACGCCGGTGGGGAAGTTGGAGTTGCGGATGGGGCTCAGGGGGTCGAGGACGCCACCGGAGGGCAGGACGCCGAACTGGTACGCGCCCATGGTGAGGAGGCCGGAGATCAAACCTATCAGCAACGCGAACACGAGGCTCAGGACGAGCGCGCGCCAGAGGTCCGCGCCTGCCGACTGCACTGCGCTGAAGCCGCCCACGTTGGTCCCGGAGCCCCGCCGCCGGAGCAGGAGGACGCCGAAGAGCGGACCGGCGATGATGCCGGCGATGAGCCCCGAGGCTATGTACACGCTCCCCAGCACCGCGAGGTCTCCCTCGGTGCTCGGCCCCTCGGCGAGCAGGAGCAGCAAGACGGGACTCGGGAAGAGGGACTTTATGAGCGTGAAGCCGAAGCCGTAGATAGCCCCTATTCCTAGCAGCCTAGCGTACAACGAGGTCCTCCTTCTCGCCGGCGGCGTTTTTGCCGGCGCGGACGGTGCGGTTTACGAGCGTTCCGAAGATGGGGCCAAGCAAGACGCCGCCCACGAGCGCGTACGCGAAGGCCGAGAGGGCGACGAAGAAGCTGCCAATAAAGACCGTCGGGCTCATCAGGACCGAGAGCTCGACCGGGTTGCGCAGCGTGAAGTCGGAGATCGACACCGCCATGAGCGCCCAGATCAGGAGCGCCGCCACGACCCCACCTGCGAGCCCCTGGAGAGTCCCGGCCCCTACTCCCGCCAGGAGACCCGGGCGCCCACCGCCCTTCTTCGCGGCCCGCCGTCCGGCCACCAGCGTGCCGACGCAGCCGCTCAACGCGGCGCTCGCCAGCCCGACCACGAGTAAGCCCGTGAGCCGGTAGGGGCTCGTCATATAAAGTGCCGGGACGGCCGCGAGCAGGAGCCCCCAAAGGACGCCCAAAGCCAGAAGCCGGTTGCGTACGGTCGAAGTCATCGCCGCTTATGGTAACCGGTGGAGGGACTCCCGGTAGCGATGCCATTCACCCGGCACGGAAACGGCCCCGCGCTCTACTGTACGCTGGTCCCTCCCGTAAACTCGGGAGCCTCCGCGGGGAGGTTGACCGCGACGTACTTCGTCTCCAGGTACTCCTCGATACCTTCGGCGCCGCCCTCGCGGCCGAAGCCGGATTGCTTCACCCCGCCGAAAGGCGCGGCGGCGTTCGAGACCATCCCCTGGTTCAGACCGACCATGCCCACCTCGAGACGTTCGATCACGCGGAGCGCGCGGTTGAGGTTGCTGGTGAAGACGTAGGCGACGAGGCCGTACTCCGTGTCGTTGGCCGCGGCGACAGCCTCATCCTCGGAGTCGAAGGAGAAGATCGGGGCGACGGGACCGAAGATCTCCTCGTAGCGCAGGTCGGCCTCTTTGGGCACGTCGTTCAGCACGGTCGGCTGGTAGAAGTAGCCCTGGCCGTCCACCTTTTGGGCGCCCACGAGCACTTTCGCGCCCTTCTCTCGCGCGTCGCCGACGAGTTCCTCGACCTTGCCGAGCTGGTCTTCGTCGATGAGCGGCCCTACCTGGGCTCCTTCTTCCGTGCCACGCGCGACCTTCATCGAGCCCATCTGCTCCGCGAGCTTCTCCGCGAACTGGTCGGCTACGGAGCTGGCGACGTGGAAGCGGTTGGCCGCCGTGCAGGCCTCGCCCATGTTGCGCATCTTGGCGACCATTGCAGCGGCGACTACGTCGTCCAGGTCCGCGTCGTCGAAGACGATAAACGGGGCGTTGCCGCCGAGCTCCATCGAGACCCGGAGGACCTGCTCCGAGGCCTGCTCCATGAGCTGGCGTCCGACCGGCGTGGAGCCCGTGAAGGTCAGCTTGCGCAGGCGCGGATCGTTGATTATGGGGGAGATGACATCGCTAGACGAAGAGCTTACGACGACGTTCAGCACCCCCGCGGGGAGGCCAGCCTCCTCGAGGATCTCCGCCAGCTTGAGCATCGACAGGGGCGTCTGCTTGGCCGGCTTCATCACCATCGTGCAGCCCGCGGCGATGGCCGGCCCGATCTTGCGCGTGCCCATCGCCATCGGGAAGTTCCACGGCGTGATCATTAGACACGGCCCCACCGGCTGCTTCATGGTCATGATTCTCTGCGCGCCGTCCGGCGATACGGCGTAGGTGCCGTTGATGCGTACGGCCTGCTCCGAGTACCAGCGGAAGAACTCCGAGGCGTAGGTGATCTCCGCTTTCGAGTCGGCTACCGGCTTGCCCATCTCGAGCGTCATGAGCGTGGCGAGCTCGTCCATCTGCTCAGTAATCATCTCGAAGGCGCTGCGCAGGATCTCGCCGCGTTGGCGCGGCGGGTGCTTGGCCCACTCGACCTGGGCCTTGCTCGCCGCGTCGAGCGCCGCGAGGGCGTCCTCGGGCTGCGCGTCGGCAACCTCGCACAGGGTCTCACCGGTCGAAGGGTCCTCCACGGCGAGCGTGCCGCCCCCCGCTGCGTCGCGCCACTCACCGTTTATGTAAAGCTGCTTCTTGACACCCTCGATAACGGACTGCTCGGACGTTTGCGTGTCCACGTCGCTATCCTCTCCTTTCCAAACTCCCCAGACATTGCAACCTCGATCGTCGCGGTTGCGTGCTTATCCTTGGGCCGGTCGTAGCTACCACCACAACCTTGCTTCCTGATCTCCTCGCCCTGCATACGGCACCATTATACCCGCGCTCTTTTCCTCCAATCCCCTACTGCCCGCGAGTATCTCGCTCGAAGCTGCAGCAAGAGCTCGGGCTCGCCGTGCGCCGGCGCCGCGGGATCGAGAGACGCCGAAGAGCTCTTGGAAGCTGCCGGCAGGGAGAAGTACGAGGCCAAGCGCCGGGGCAAGGACCGCATCTTCGTTCCAGAAACTTGAGAGGCGGGCCTCGCGCTACTGTCGGCCCGCGTTGGCCGGGTTTACCGGTTCTGTTGGGCCGCTTCGAGAAGCACGCGGAGCGCCTCGTGAACCTTGGAGAGGTCTTCGGGGGCCAGGGCTTCCAGAAGGGGAGTCGAGAGCGTTCGCCAGGAGGTGACTAGTTGCTCGATGAGCTGCTGTCCCTCATCCGCAGCCCGGACCAGCACGACCCTCCGGTCCTGGGGATCTGCCAGGCGCTCCACGAGGCCTCGATCCACCAGCCGATCCACCAGGACCGTCGCGTTCGAGAACGAGCCACCCAGCCTGCGCGCCAGCTCGCGCATCCGGATCCCCTCTTCCTCGGAGATCAGGAGCAAAGCCTTGAGTTGCGGCGTCGACATGTCCAACTCCAGCCAGGGCTCCGCATCCCAGAGCGCCCGGTGGCGAACGAGCTCGTCTTGCAACTTCAGGATCTCCCGTATGTCTTCCGTCTGGGCCACGAGCGGAATATTACTCGCTTTTCGACCCTTAGTCACTATGCGCTCTTTCGGAACGATTCAACAAGATACTGCTCCAAATCCCCGCTCGTCCGGGGCCGAGGCCGGGTAGAATCGGCGCACCTATGGAAGCGAAACGAGAGAGAAACAGGGATCCCGGCGAGGCCCGGCGTATCCTGGAGGAGAAGGCGCGTGCGGCGGGCTTCGACCTCGTCGGGGTTACGGGCGCCGGGCCGCTGACGAGGGGAGGCGAGCGCCTCGAGAGGTGGCAGGAGGCCGGGATGGCGGCGGACATGGGCTACATGCACCGTCCGGCGGAGCTGCTGTCGAACCCGCGACGCCTGCAAAAGAGCGCCCGGAGCGTGGTGTCTTTGGGGGTCTCGTACTACCCGGGAGAGCATCCCGAGAACCTGGAGGGCGGGGGCCGGGTCGCGCGCTACGCCTGGGGCAAGGACTACCATCTAGTCATAAAGGAGCGGTTGCGGGAGTTACGATCAGAGCTGGAGGACGCTCTGGGGTGCAGGATCAAGGCGCGCGCGTTCACAGACGCGGTGCCGTTGTTAGAAAGGTCTGCCGCCCAGCACGCGGGGCTAGGCTTCTTCGGGCGCAACTCGTGCATCATCAACGGCGAGATAGGCTCCTACTTCTTTATCGCGGATTTGATCGTGGACCAGGAGATAGAACCGGACGCGGAGGGCACGGGCACCTGCGGCCGTTGCACCCGCTGCATGTCCGCCTGCCCCACCGGCGCGATAAAGGCGCCCGGCGTGGTGGACGCGAGGCTGTGCATCTCGTACCTGACGATAGAGAACAGGGGCGCCATCCCGCGAGAGCTGCGCGGGGCCGTGGGCGACTGGGCCTTCGGCTGCGACGTGTGCCAGGAGGTCTGCCCGTACAACAAGCGCAAGGCCACCGTGAGCCGCTGGCCGGAGTTCTCCGAGAACTCCGGCGCCGGGCCGTACCTGAAGATAGAGGAGGTGCTCGACATCCGGACCGAGGAGGAGTTCGAGGAGCGCTTCGGCGGCACGCCCCTGACCCGTCCCGGACGGGCGGGGCTGTTGCGCAACTGCTGCGTGGCGGCGGGGAACCTTGGACTACATGAGGCCGTACCGGCGCTCGTTCGGTGTCTGCGCGAGGACGGGTCGCCGCTCGTGCGGGGACACGCGGCCTGGGCGCTCGGGGAGATCGGGGGCGAGGAGGCCGGGGTGGTGCTCGAGAGGGCGTTTCTGGAGGAGGCCGACGAGGAGTGCCGGGAGGAGATCGAGCACGCCCTCGGGGCTTCTTTTCGGGCGGAGAGAGAGGGCCTCCGGCGGCCCGTCGATGGTTTAGAATAGGGGAACGATGGCAGATCAAATCGACTACTACAGGGTGCTCGGCGTGCCACGCAACGCGTCGCAGTCCGAGATCCGGAACGCCTACCGGACGCTGGCGAAGCAGAGGCACCCGGACCACGCGGGCGGCAGCGAGGCGGAGTTCGCCCGGCTCCAGGAAGCCCACGCTGTACTCTCGGACCCGAACCGCCGTCGCCAGCACGACGAGGCCCTGGATCTCGCCCACGCCGCCGACCAACTCGCGGCCCTCAATCTGGACTTCGGCTCGCTCGACGATGAGGTCTCCCAGAAGCGCCACGAGCGCGAATCCGAGGGCGAGGGCGGCCCGAGCCTGGGCCAGCGCCTCCGCAACAGGTTCCGCAGGGGAGATTCCCCCGAGAGTTCCGGCGGCCGCGCCGAGGGACGGGGAGGCCGCAGGGACCGGGCGCCGCAGCGCCAGGCGCGCTGGTACGAGCCGCACGACTTTGATCCTGAGCCGGTCACCTGGAAGACGGGCGCGTTGAGCTTCCTGGGCGCGTTTATTGCGTTCATCGTCGTGGGGCAGATCGGGCTGTGGGCCACGGGGAGCGTAAATGCCGGCGTTCTGGCTTCGGTCGGTCCGTTGGCGCCGTTCATGCCGATCGTCTACATCCTGGCCGGGCTCCTGACAGCGTACTTCGCCTACAGGGCGGCCGGATGGGCGGGCATAGCGCTCGTCTTTGTAGCCGCGCTGGTCGTGGGGGGCTCGGGGGGACCGGAGGGTTTGGTGCGGTTCGCCACCCTCGGCATCATCATGCTGCTCGTCGTGATCTACCTGGGCTCCCGCCGCCAACGCACCGCCTGGCGCGACCGCCGCTGACCGGCCGTCTGCCGATCGTCTCTCTCGTTATCCTGGCACTAATCATCGCGCTCGCGGCGTGTAGCCGCTCCGGCGAGCAGGCCGACGGATCTGCCACGACGGGAAGCACGGGGCCGTCGGATGGGAAAGAGCCAACATACATAGAGGATCTGCCCAGCGATATAGCGGCGGATCTCGTCGGCACCGAGTGGGTGCTAACGCGTTGTACGGTGTCTCCAGCACCGCGAGGGGTTGTGCAAAGCCTATCAACCGGCAGGAAGAGGCTTACCGTCGCGCTTTGAGCAAATCCACCTCCTACCGGGTACAAAATGGCCGGCTGGAGATGCAAGACGCTGCGGACGAGACGACGTTGGTTTACGTCTTGAAAGGCTAAAGATGACTCAGATCGAAAGCTTTATCGCCTCTTTCGAGGAACGCCTGGCACCGATCGAGAAGGCATCAAGCGAGGCGTGGTGGAACCTGGCCACCACGGGTACCGAAGAGGCCAAGAAAGAGCTCGTCCGCACCGGGATGGCCTACAACGAGCTCTTCGCGGACAGGGGCGAGTACGAGCTGGTGAAGGGCTGGTACGAGGGGCGTGAGTCTCTGGAGAGTTCCATCCTGCGGCGGCAGGTCGAGGTCCTCTACAAGACCTTTGCCGGGCGGCAGGGCGAGGAGGAGACTTTGAGGCGCATCGAGGAGCTCGAGGCCGAGGCAAACACCATCTACAGCAACCACCGGGGCGCCGTCGGGGGCGCGGAGACGAACGAGAACGAACTGCGTGAAATACTGCGTGTCTCCGACGACCCGGCTCTGCGCCGCGAGGCCTGGGAGGCCTCGAAGAGCGTCGGGCGAAAGGTCGAAGACGTCGTGCGCGAACTCGCCCTCCTGCGCAACAGGCTCGCACACGCCGAGGGCTTCGCGGACCACCACGCCCGTTCGCTGGACCTCCAGGAGATAGACGCCGTGGAGCTTGCCCGGCTCATGGATGGTCTTCAGGCCGCGACCGACGAGCCTTTCCGCGAGTTCAAGGCGGGACTCGACACCGATCTGAAGAGAAGATTCGGGGTCGAGCGGGTGATGCCGTGGCACCTGTCGGACCCCTTCTTCCAGGAGCCGCCCGAGAGGGGCGACCTCGACGTAGACCGCTACTTCGCGGGCAAGAACCTCGAGGCACTCACGCGTGAGACCTACGACCGCCTGGGGTTCGAGGTCCGGGACGTCGTCGCCAGGAGCGACCTCTACGAGCGCTCAGGCAAGGACCAGCACGCCTTCTGCCTTCGCGTGGGGCGCTCGTACCCCTACGACCTCCGCGTCCTGGCCAACGTCCGCGACGACGCCTACTGGATGAACACCATGCTCCACGAGTTCGGCCACGCCGTCTACGACAAGTACATAAACCCCGCACTACCCTACCTCTTGCGTACCATCGCCCACATCAACTCGACGGAGGCGATCGCGCTAATGATGGGCTCCCTGGCCGACGACCCCGGTTGGCTCTCCTCCGTCGCCGGTCTCCCCGAGGAGGAGCTCGCTTCCGATCTCGTAGAACTCGCCGGGCGCCGCCGGGATGACAGGCTCATCTTCACCCGCTGGGCTTTGGTCATGTACCGCTTCGAGAAGGCCCTCTACGAAGACCCCGACCGCGAGAACCTGAACTCGTTGTGGTGGGACCTCGTCGAGCGGATACAGCTCGTCAACAAACCACCGGATCGCAACGAGCCCGACTGGGCCGCCAAGCTGCACGTCGCCCTCGCTCCGGTCTACTACCATAACTACGTCCTCGGCAACCTCACCGCCGCCCAGCTCAGGCGCCACCTCGAAGAGGATGTCGTCGGCGGCCCGTTCTACGAGAGCGAGATCGCGGGCCGTTACCTCCAGGAAGCCGTTTTTGGCCCAGGCGCGCGCGACGACTGGCGCACGACCGTCCTGCGCGCCACCGGCGAGCCTCTGAACCCCGCGTATTTTGTAGAAACGCTGTAGAGTCGAACCTAGAGGTTACGGGTCAGGCTGCCGGCAGTTTCGGCTCTCTAGTCGTCACCGGATTCTGGACAGGAAGAAAAGTTTGCGAAGCAACCCTTTAGGGCGGCCATTGGGCCGAGTTTTTCGCCGACCCTTGCGGGGACGAACGTCGGCGCTATGCTGGTCGCCGGGGGAGTTCGGAGCGTAAGCGGCTGACATCTAACCTCCGGGGAGAGCGGAAGAGGGGGGTTTGGAGATAACCACACTGGTTTTCTAGTCAGGTTCCGACCCCCCCTCTCGCACCTTTCGCCTTCGGCACAGGCTCGAGTTTAGGAGGTCTTGAGGAGCGACTGCACCGGAAAGACCGCCGTCTCGGGGACTCTCGCTCGAGCAGCGAAGCGGCCTTCAGCCGGCCCACGACTCCTGGCCGTAGATTATTCGACGCCCACGTATCGGAGCGCGACCTGCTTCAATTCGTCGCTCTTGAGGCCCACTTCAGTGGCCATTTCTATCGCCTCCTCGGGGGTATTCCCCTCATCCAGCACCAAGTAGGGGATCAGGAGAGCGCCCACCCGGTTCGCACTGGAGCAGTGCACCAGCACCGGGCGGCGTTCGGGATTCCTCATCAGCTCTCGGAATCGTTCGAAGGTCTCGTCTTCTACTGTCTCGTGTCCCACGGGAATGCTTACGTACTCCATACCCGACCGCCGGACAATCTCTGGCTCGTTGAGCCCTCGATCCTCCTCGGGTGCGCGCATGTCTACGACAGTCTTGTAACCGGCCTTGGCCAGCCGCTCGAATTGCTCTTCTTCGGGCTGCCCAGCGGTTGCCACGTCCTCCAATGGCTGGCCGGCGTCCTTCAGCCCCGGCGTGATCTCCTCGATGTTTTTCATCTTTCACTTCTCCTCTGCGGTGGCTCTCGCTACGTAAGGATGGTGTACAGCTCCCTCAAAAGAACACTCCCCTGTTCTCATAGAAGATAAAGCCGGCCATTATGACCAGGAGAACGGCGAACGACCTCTTCAGGGCACTCTGAGGGACGAACTGCACGAGATACGCCCCGGCGAAGCTCCCTACCACCGCCAGCACGGTAAAGAGCGTCATAAGCCCCCACTGGATCTCTGCCTCGCCGAGATACCCCGCGAACCCCGCGAAGGAGTTCATCGCGATGATCAGGAGCGAGGTCCCGACCGCCGCCTCCATTGGGACCTCGGCTATCAAGACCAGCGCGGGGACGATCAGGAACCCGCCACCCACGCCCACCAAGCCGGTCAGAACCCCGACCCCCAGCCCCGGTGCGGCGAGCCAGAGAAGTAGCCGGCCCATGGCACCGTCGGAGGAGCTATCCTTGCCATCCTCGCTCGGCCCGTTGTCGCGGAACATAAAGAAGGCCGCAACCAACATCACCACGGCGAAGAGCGAAAGCTGCACGGCGCCGCTCAAGAAACCCGCTAGTTGCGCCCCCAGGTACGCTCCCGCCGCGGCGAATGAGCCGAAGACGAGCGCGACACGGAACCTGATGTGCCCTTCTCGCCAGTGTTCGGCGGCTCCGAAGAGGCTCGTCACCCCGACCACCACCAGGCTCGCGGCAACGGCCTCCTTGGCACCGAAGCCCAGCACGTAGACGAGGATCGGCACCGCGAGGATGGATCCGCCGCCGCCCAAGAGGCCGAGCGCGAGGCCCATGAACACCGCCAGCAACAGACCGAAGGCTGCCATCGTAATCGTCATCGCAACCCCGATCCTTGCGGCTCCCGGAGACAAACGAGCATCCCGGCCGCGGCCGTACCGTTGGTCGTCGAGCTTCGCCGTAGTGCGGTCGTTACGCTCCTCAGCGGGTTGCCATCGCCGTGGGCTCCTCCTGCTCGGTCTCCCGATCCCCGGCCCGCATCAACGCCAACCCGCCCGCGAGCATGGCCGCGCCCCAGGCGAGGAACCCTAGGTCCCACGCCAACTGGTTGGCAGCGTCTTCTTTGACGTGGTGGAGACCGAGGAGGTGATGGTCGACGATGCCCTCTACCACGTTGAACGTGCCCCAACCGACCAGCAGCCCGCCTATCAGCAGCATCGTGGACCACCGGACGTGGGGCAGCCGAGTAGCGCTCCACAGAAGCCCAAGCCCCACGGCGGTCATTATGTAGGTGGAGGTGTGGAAGAGCCCGTCCAGGAGGGTGTTGAGCTCGAGGTTCCCGACCGTGTTCGCCGGGTAGCCCGCGCTGGTGACCATGTGATGCCACTGCAGTATCTGGTGCAGCACGATGCCGTCGAAGAAGCCTCCGAGGCCCAGGCCAAGCAGCACGGTGCCCCATACCACCCGCCTGCGGCCTTCGTACCCCCTAGCCTCCGACGACACGCCGTTCTCGCTCATGGTTGTTCTCCTCTAGTGTCGTCCGCCGAACGAGCCATACCCCGGACCCGAACCGGCGAAAACCGCTTTTGTTGGTAGTAGCCTCTGCGTTCTTACGCGCTCCTTTGGAGATTGTGGATCTCATCCGGAAGCTCATCGCGCAGCTTCCAGTAAGGGAAGTGTATAGAGCCTTCGACGTGCCCGGCCTCCCATTCGTTGGCGTCCCGCACGTCGAGTAGGATGACCTCTTCTCTCTCTAACCGCTCGGCGAGGGCGGGTATGTCCAGCACGGGGGTCATCTCCACCTCGAGCTTCGCCGCGCGCCAGCCGGTGATACCGCCGGTGAGGTAGCCCCGGATGTGGCGGAAACCGATCGCCTCCAGCATCCGGGCCATCCGCCGGGCCTCTTCATCGCCCTCGGCGGTGGTGATGACCTCGATCTCGGAGTCCACCATCCAGGCGGCGCGAGTGCCGACACTGGACTGGTTCATCGTTACGTTGATCGAACCGGGAACGTGGGCCGCGTCGAACTCCCGCTCGTCGCGCCCGTCGATGACGACGACGCCCGCCTCGACAAGCTGCTTTACGCGCCCGGGCAGTAGAGGCTCAAGCGGGTTAGTCTCGGTGAGCAGCGGGCCACGGTTCAACTCGACGATCCGCTCGAAGTTCGGCGGTTGCGGGGTCTGCTCCGAGGTCAGGGTCTGCACGAACTCGCCCTCGTCTTCGAATTGCAAGTAGTCGTTGAAGCGCCGCTCGAAGCCGATTGTGGAGTCGGGCTGATCACGTCACCCTCGTCGAGCGGCTCGTGCTCGTACTCGACTCCGGCGTCTTTCGAGATGTGTATGGTCGCCCCGGTCGCCTCGACCAGTCGCCCTTTCCCGGAGAGATGGTCGGCGTGATTATGCGTCTCCAGGATGTGCGGGATCTTGAAACCGTTATCTTCGGCGATCTGCAGGTACTCCTCTGTCTCCCATTTCGGATCTACAACCGCTGCCTCATTACCGTCGGCGACTATGTAGGAGCCACAGCCCAGATCTTCGTTGAGTATTTCCCGGAAAAACACCGTAAACGGCCTCCTGTTTTGCCTTAGTTACACTGCTTGAGAGCATTCTTTTTCGGCCTACCGGGCCGCGGTAACCGGCGATGCGTTCTTCGCGCCGTCGTGAACGGCCGCTAGGAAATCCACTTGTAGATCGCCATCCCTGCAATCATCGCCACAACGAACGCGAATACCGGCGTAAGTCCCGTAGCCAGAGCAGTTACCACCGGGCCGGGACAGAATCCTGACAGACCCCACCCGACGCCGAAAAGCGCAGAGCCCCCGAGCAAACGTGCGTCCACATCTTTCTTGGTCGGCAGCTCGAACTCGTCCGCCAGGACCGGGCGTGGGCGCTTGAAGATCAGGCGAAACGTGGGGATGGTGACCAGCAACGCGCCGCCCATGACGAACGCTAAAGTTGGGTCCCAATCGCCCGCGACGTCGAGAAAGCCGATGACCTTCTGAGGATCCACCATCCCCGAGACGGCAAGTCCCAGACCGAAGAGCGCGCCGGCGAATAAATTTATGAACATCCTCAGCATTCCAACCTCCTCTAGAGCATGTGGCCGATGAGGAACACGGTGATGATCGCCACACCCATGAACACCAGCGTGGCGGCGATCGAGCGTTTCGAGAAGCGCGCGATGCCGCTGACGCCGTGGCCGCTGGTACAACCGGAACCCAGCCGGGTGCCGAAACCCACCAGGAGCCCCGCCACCACCATGATCGGCAAGGACGCCTCGACCCTTACCGGGAGCGCGCCGCCCGTCACCAGCATGTAGATGAAGGCGCCGAGCAAGAGGCCGACGACGAACACCGCGCGCCAGCCGACCTCAGAGCCATTCCGGGCCAACAGACCACCGACGATGCCACTGATCCCAGCGATACGACCGTTCAACAACATCATCAGCGCGGTCGCAAGGCCGATGAGCAACCCGCCGATGAGCCCGCTAACCGGGGTAAAGTCTTCCACCATAGCCTCCTTCTAGCTCTGCCACGCTCGGGAATTTTCCAAAGGTTCCCGAGCGTCAGCCCCTGGCGAGTTCTTCGACTACGCGGCTCAGGTCGCTGCGGACCTGCTCGGCGATCGGTTCCAACTCTTTGTTGCCGACCACGGAGAGCATCGTCCCCGGCTCCACTGCGGCGACGTGCGTGCGACCCTCTTGCTCGTAGATGACGACGTTGCACGGCAAGAGGGTGCCGAGCTCCGGCTCGACGTTGAGACCCTGGTTGGCTAGCGGCGGGTTGCAGGCGCCTAGGATCAGGTACGGCTCGCGCTCGATGTCGAGCTTCTCCTTGAGCTTGGCCTGCACGTCTATCTCGCTCAAAACGCCGTAGCCCGCTTCCTGAAGCAAGGCGCGAGCCTTCTCGACCGCCTCCCCGAACGAAAGGGGTGTCTCCCCCGAGATGGCGTAGTCCGCTTTATCTGTTGCCACTATGTCCTCCTTTTCCCGTCTGTCATTGTAAGAGTTAACGCCGCCGGCTTTGACCAACGATCCAAGCGATCAGCGCGGCTATCAGGGCAACGACCAGCACCCAGAAGAGCAGCATGAACAGCGCACCGAACATCCCGCCTCCCATAATCCCACCCC